>NZ_JANMZH010000143.1:0-1589 GCF_031383065.1 Microcoleus sp. OTE_8_concoct_300
ACAATACTCCGCATCGGAAAAGCATATCCCGAATTTTTCAGCGTAGCCCTAACCCTTTCCTTAGCTTCTTGCACCGCAGAATCTGGCAATCCCACAACCACAATTTTCGGTAGCCCCCCCGACACATCAGCCTCAACACCAACCTTTACCGCGTCAATTCCTACGATCGATGCACTCCACACCCTAGCAAGCATTTTTCTTAATCCTTAATTTGCCTGTCCCTGATTCATCATCTATTATGATTAACAATGACTAATGAATATCGGGAGAGGCAAGAAAAACTTTTCCTTGCCTCTTCTTTTTCTCCTCTTCCCTCTCTCCTGCTGGGTCTTCCCTCTTCCCTCTTCCCTTTCTCCCTTCCCACTTGGGCATTCCCTCTTCCCACTTCCCCTTCTCCCTTCCCACTTGGGCATTCCTCTTCCCACTTCCCACTTGGGCCTTCTTCCTTCTTCCTTCTTCCTTCTTCCTTCTTCCTTCTTCCTTCTTCCTTCGTTAACACCCATGACAACTCAAGAAACGCTTTTCACCAAAATCATCCGCAAAGAGATTCCGGCAGACATCGTTTATGAGGACGACTTGGCCCTCGCGTTCAGAGATATCAATCCGCAAGCACCCGTCCACATCCTCGTCATTCCCAAACAGCCTATTGCCAAATTAGCCGATGCTGAGTCGGAAGATCATGCTCTCATGGGACACCTGCTGCTGACTGTCAAGCGGGTAGCACAACAACTCGGACTTAGCAACGGCTATCGCGTCGTCATTAATAGCGGCAGCGACGGCGGCCAAACTGTAGACCACCTGCACCTTCACATTCTCGGCGGACGGCAGATGAAGTGGCCCCCAGGCTAAAGGCTAATTTTTACGCAGAACTTGCGGACTCATCCTCAGAAACTCGGTTGATATCAATTCCGGCGCAGCCGGAATGATATCAAATCCGCGCTTCGGGAGTCGGGCGTAAAGTCTAATCCTGCGGCCAACAAATCAGGAGCGCAATTTTCATTTTTTTGACTCACAGTCAACAGTCAACAGTCAACAGTCAACAATGATTTCGTCAATAAACCCGGTTGATTGGCTCTTATTGAGAATGCAGCCCGATCGCACTAGAAACCCGGTTGTCAGTATTCTCCCGATACAAACTTACCCTCGCAGAATCCACCGATTATATGTGAATAAATATTAAAAATCATCTCTTCAAGACCTAATTAAGAGATATTTAAATAGAAAGGAACTCGACCTGAACAAAAAAAAAACGATCTAACTGCTGAACCAAGCTACAGACAATAGATTCAGTTCTTCAGGTCGCTATATTTAACCGATTTGGTGTGTAATATTACTTTGTAAAAAATTACAAATATTTACGAAAAGTTAAGTTATTGTAAATGTTTGTAAAATGTTTAAATTGTCAGCAGAAATCCCTTGGCAAACTAGAGTGAATGGTGTTACTAATATAAGCGTGGGGCATCCCCACAACGAACCTTGAAAATTCAATTAAGCAATCATAAATCAAATGACAACAACCGTACAGCGTCGCGAAAGCGGCAACGTTTGGGAACGGTTCTGCGAGTGGGTAACTAGCACCGAAAACCGCA
>NZ_JANMZH010000189.1:0-3299 GCF_031383065.1 Microcoleus sp. OTE_8_concoct_300
TGAAATTTTATGGCGGTTTATTAAGTATGAATGGATTGAGATATCTGCTTACAAGAGTTGGGGAACTTTTGTTACCTCTGTGGAAAAAATCCTGAAAGAATTTGGAGAAAACTATGTAATTAATTTTGTCTAGCTACTTACATATCAGCCGTGTCGAGCAACGTCACGCCTAGCTCTAAGGCGCGATGAATGCTGGCGATCGCTTCTGACTCATCGGCTATGCCGTAGAACTCGGACATACCCATACAGCCCAGTCCTAACTCTGAAACTACTAATCCTTGATTGCCGAGTTTTCGCTGTTTCATGATGTTTTCCTATTAGTCTAAAGTTCTTGAGGTGTCGGATCGATGATGATTTCATTCACATCAAAATCACCGGGCTGCTTAATGGCATAGGCGATCGCACGGCCAATGGCCTCTGCATCAATGGCGATCGGATAAAATTCATTCATCTTACATCTTGCACCATTCTCAAGAACAGGCAAGATGCCTGTTCCACAAAGAACTAATTTCTTGTGGGGTGGGCAGGAGAGCCCGCCCATAAAAGCCTTATTGAGAATGGTGCAACATCTCAGTTCATGCTCGAAGGTTTGAGCTATCTCGGTCCTTAGCGACTGCTGACTCCATCAGTCGTGCGTCCGCTCATTTCAGTCGCGTCGATGCGGTAGATTGCGATCGCTTCTGAACGTCCCTGAGCATCAATCCAGGTTCGATTGATAGCAGGTGAGAGCGTGGGATTGCGCTCTTCGATCGAGTGCATTGCCCGATCGATGTCTTCCTGAACAGTGAGGCGGGAGGCTCGACCATTCACAATCACGCTGCGCCAATGAAGCGGATCATGTATTTCTTCAACCTGTAGACAGATTTCGGGATTTGCGTCTATGTCATGAGTCTTCATGCCTTCGGTTGTAAACAGGTAGATGTCCGAATCTTCGAGATAATAATTCATTGGCATCACGTAGGGTTTGCCTTCGTGTATGCAGCCCAGATGACCGTATCCTACCTGGTGTAGCAGCTCGTGTATTTCTTTTGAACTCATTTCATCAATATCTAACATTACTTTTCTCTTAAAAATTCAGTTGATTGCTAGTATTGAAGAGAAATAGTCCCGGCTTTACATCTGTCGTTAGATGGAATCGATATGTGAAAGTCAATGATGGGAGTCAGCAGCCTGTTGAGAAAGCGATCGCCTCACAAATCTTCTGCCCGCTTAATTGATGCTTTTTTACCCGCAGCTACGCTAGCAACAACCAAACAGGCCGTGACTAGGGCGTCGGTTCAGTATCAGGAGTTGACAAAACAAACTGTTCATGATATGTGAATTGAGAAGCCTGTTAAATTCTCACAATCAGGAAGAAGGAAGAAACCTTATGCGCCCTCACTTATGGCATCCTCCAATTGAACTCTCAGAAAGAGAATCGTTGATTATCAAACGCATTAAACGAGCCAAGTTATTCACGTTTCTTCGACTGAACCGTTCATTTATATTTAATGATGAGTTTCAAGAAGAACTTGCTACAATTTTTAAAGACAGCACAGTAGGTCAGGGCCCAGTTCCTCCTGCACAACTTGCCTTGGCAATTATTCTGCAAGCCTACTTAGGCATTTCAGATGATGAAGTCATTGAAGAAATGCTCATGGATCAACGTTGGCAGTTAGTTCTTGATTGTCTCAATTGTGAAAGTCCTCCTTTTAGCAAAGCCACTTTGGTTCGATTCAGAAAGGGCTTAATTAAAAAAGAACTAGACCAACGTTTAATTGACCGCACCGTAGAAATTGCCAAACAAAAAGGTGGATTTGGCTCATCTCAACTTAAAGCGGCTTTAGATTCCTCCCCGTTATGGGGAGCCGGGAAAGTCGAAGATACATATAATCTATTGGGTCATGCTTTGCGGAAAGCAGTGAGTATGATAGCTGCTGTGCAGGGGCGGGAGCCAGCAGAAATTGCCCTGGAAGCAGGTGCACCCATCCTTAATAGTTCCAGCTTAAAAACGGCCTATAATTTAAACTGGGATAATCCAGTAGAGCGTCAAAATGCACTCTTAATTATCCTAAGTAGCTTAGATTCAGTGGAAGAATGGATGCAAAGCCAGTCTGATTGTGATGAATTTAAAGTAGTTCAAGAGACTCTGGATGTTGCCCGAGTCATTGAATCCCAAAATGTGACTTTCGACTCACAAGGCGTTCCGAGTTTAAGTAAAGGGGTCGCCAAAGATCGTCGCATTTCTATTGAAGACCCAGATATGCGGCATGGGCGTAAAAGCCGCTCTAAAAAAATAGATGGATATAAACGCCACGTTCTTAAAGATTTAGAGAGTGGTGTAGTTTGCGCGGTGGCGTTGACACGCGCAAATACTCCAGAATCTGCTGCTACAATTGACCTAGAACGTGACTTAAAATCTCAAAATATTCACCGATCTGAGTTACATATCGCTCGGGCTTATTTATCTAGTCATTGGGTGACACAACGGGATGATAAATTACAGATATTTTGTAAGGCGTGGCCGGTCAAAAATTCTGGACGGTTTGATAAAAATTCTTTTTTTCTTGACTGGGATACGCATTTAATTAGCTGTCCTAATCAGGTAAGTATCCCATTTGAACCCGGAAAAATTGTTCATTTTCCTCAGAATGAATGTGCAATTTGTCCTCTGAGATCTGGTTGCACGAATAGTAAAAGAGGACGGACTGTATCAATTCATCCTGATGAAGCCTTAATGCAAGAGTTGCGAGCACGTCAATCCACTGCTATTGGTAGAATAGACTTAAGAAAACGTACTACAGTTGAACACTCTCTGGCTCATATTGGGCATTGGCAGGGGAACCGTGCTCGCTATATCGGGCAGCGGAAAAATCTTTTCTCACTACGGCGAGTCGCTGTCGTCCATAATCTTCATGTCATTGCTCGAATGGATAAGGTTCGGCCAATTACACCAGGCATAGAGTCGAACTCATGCACTGGCTAATTTCATAAAGTCCTTTTTTTGTCAACTCCTAATACTGAACCGACGCTCTAGGGCGATCGGCTCCAGAGTTTCACCAAGCAACATTGCCGAAGCTAGGAGCGTCAAAAATGGTTGCAATAACTGAATTTGGCCTACCCGGGCAACTCCACCCATTGCCATACCATGATACCAGGCAAAAAATGCGATAAATTGACTAAGGACTGAAAAATAAATAACTTGATGAATTACTAAGTTTGAGGTACGGCTCTATAGTTCCATTTTGGCAAGTATTCATCAAAAGTAATTTGCATAGTTTTTTTAAAATTATCAGCTACCTTTCGACCAATTTTATAGA
>NZ_JANMZH010000296.1:0-2015 GCF_031383065.1 Microcoleus sp. OTE_8_concoct_300
CCAGGAACTCAAAGAAGTCCCGAACAATTTTTTTTCAATAATGAATGAACAAATGGAGTCATATTTTAATTGGGATCTCGGTAAAAAATGAGTAAGATTACTCATTGACAACAGTGTTTTTAGCTTAACTTGTGAGTAATGCGTAAAGACTCGCTGTATTCACCCCGCTAGCGCGCCCGCCGCCCCCGCCGCTAGCGCCCCCGGAAACTGTCGGAGCACCTTCAGTCTCCAAAACGCTATCTACCGCTGGATTAGCTAGCAACAATTGAGTTGCTTGCTGCACTGCTGAATCTGTCTGCTGCAAAGTAGAACCCGGAGGCAATTCAATAGAGACAGTCGAAAGTCCGGTATCATCGCGATCGATAAACCCTGTAGGAATGTAAGGTATTAATTGAACGCTGCCGAAAAACAAAGCTACACCTAAAATTAGGACGATCGCCCGATGCTTCAGCGCCCAAGTCAAAAGCCTGCGGTACTGATAAGAAAGTTGGTCTTTTTTGAGTTCCTGATGGTGACCTTTATCCTTAAACAAATAAGCCGCCATCATCGGAGTTACGGTTCTAGCTACCAACAGCGAAAATAACACCGATGCCGAAACTGTCACCCCAAAAGGTCGAAAAAACTGACCAGGGATTCCCGGCATAAAAGCCACCGGCGCAAATACCGCAACAATCGTCATCGTAGTAGCAACAACAGCCAAACCAATTTCAGCAGAAGCATCCAAAGAAGCTTGATAGGGAGTTTTCCCCATCCCGACGTGCCGTTCAATATTTTCAATTTCGACGATCGCATCATCCACTAATATGCCCACCACCAGCGACAGCGCCAACAAAGTCATGCTGTTGAGGGTGTAGCCCAAAAGCCGGAGCACAGCAAAAGTAGGAATTGCCGACAGCGGTAAGGCAACAGAAGCAATTAAAGTTGCCCGCCAATCCCGCAAAAAGATTAAAATAGTTATTATCGCTAAAGCCGCCCCCAAAATCAAAGCATCCAAAGAAGCTTCATAAGAATCTCGGATGTGGTCTGCCAAAGTATAAATAAGTTCCAGCTTGACATCAGACGGCAAATTTTTTTCCAGTTTTTTAACAGTTTCCCGCACCGCTTCTTCTACAGTTACCAGAGTGCTGCCGGTACTGCGGAGAATAGAAAAAGCCACCACAGGTTTGTTGTTGAGTCGCGCCGCCTGACGAGCTTCTGCATAGCCTTCAGCAACTTTTCCCAAACTCGAAAGCGGCACAAAACCGCCTTTAGGCAAAGTAATTTGATAAGCTTTCAACTGTTCAATAGTTTTAGCACTGCCGAGGGTACGGACTGTTTGCTCGGAATTGCCAATTTCAGTTCTGCCGCCCGGTAAATTGATGTTAAAATTGCGAATTTGGTCATTAACTTGAGTAGCTGTAATGCCGAGACTTTGCAGTTGTTCGGGATTTAAATCCACTCGAATATCCCTGTCTCTGCCTCCGATTCGCTGCACTTGAGCCACACCTTTGACAGAGAGGAGGACGCGGCTGATGTTTTGGTCAATTAATTCGCTTAACTGTTCTACGGTTTGGCGATCGGAAACAACCGCGTAAGACATAATAGAACTGCCGGCAAATTCGACTCGCTTGACAACCGGGTCGTTAATGTCTTGGGGCAAGCTTTGGCGGATTTGGGCGATCGCATTGCGGACATCATTAGTAGCGCGATCGCTATTTGTTCCTAATAAAAAGTTGACTGTAGTATTAGAATAACCATCATTAACTGTAGAGATAATGTGGTCAATATTGCCCAAACCCGCCACAGCATCTTCTACTTTTTTCGTGACTTGAGATTCAAGTTCTGCTGGATCGGCCCCCGGTTGGCTGACAGATATCGAAACAGAAGGCACATCAATAAGTAGTTAAGCAAAATTAATTACATAATTATCTCCAAACTCTTTAAGAATTTTTTCTACAGATGAAACAAGAGATTGCCAGCTAGAGTAGGCATCTATTTCGAGCCATGTATATTTGATAAACCGCCACAAAATTTCA
>NZ_JANMZH010000297.1:0-7140 GCF_031383065.1 Microcoleus sp. OTE_8_concoct_300
CGCCATTTATCTAAATACAGATTTTGCAGCCAGTGGCATCCCTCGCGGGAGGCATTTGCCACCATAGATCCGAGCATTAGACCTCTTGCAAAAATAACTAGGACGGGCTCTTCGGCCCATCCCACAAGAATTATTTTTTCTTGTGGGATGGGCCGAAGAGCCCGTCCTAGTTATTTTTGCAAGAGGTCTAATGCTCGGATCTATGGTGGCAAATGCCTCCCGCGAGGGATGCCACTGGCTGCAAAATCTGTATTTAGATAAATGGCGTACTAGATAGATTTGGTGGTAAAATGAAATTTGGTAACTCCCATCGGTACCAAAGTTTCGGAAAACGTGAAAATGGCCCGTCCATACGGCTGTGCCTTCCGATGTAAAACCCAAAGTACGTTACGGTAAACAGGCTATATTTTAAGCAACTTAAACTGCGCAGGAGAACTGACAAATGCTACAGCGCAAAATCTATCAACTCTGTTGTGATGGTCGTGAGGTTTCTATTTTTCTTCGAGATCAGCAACGTTGGATAGAGCGCGCTCGTATCCTAGATATTGAAGGGGATCTAGTCACGCTGCGCTACGAAACCGACGAAGAAGACGAAATCAGCTCCTGGGAAGAAATGGTGCGTCTCGAAAGTATTGGATCTGTGTCCCAGAAGTTGGCTTCGGTGTCCCGAACTAACTGCGAACCCCTAGTTTCTGACGATTGTCCCGAAGCCGAACAAATTCGCAATCACTACCCCGACTCGAATTTGGAATAGTTTTGAGCTCGCCCTTGAGGCACCAGGAAGACTTGGGGGAAAAGAAAACGACTTTTCTCCCTTTTTTGTGGAGGAATTATGCAAAAAACCCGGTTTAGGCCAAAAATATTCTGGGTTGAGAGCAAATAAGCTATTTTGCCTTTAAATTTAAGCTTGATGGTGGGCACTCCTGCCCACCCCACAAGAGCGTAAGTACACAGTAGTTGAAAAATTCAATGGGCGACAGCTTACCCCTGCGTGACATCCTGCCGACGCTGACTCTACGAGTACAGGCGCACCCTTGATCGCTCTTGGATATTCCTGCCCCACGCCACTTATCTAGGTCATAGACCCCCGACAGGCCGACTTGACAGGCTGTTTCCGTTCCCCAGAGTCCCTGGGCTACTAGATTTTCTAGTCCACGATGCAAAACCATCTCTGCTGCTGCATGAGCTCTATGAGTCCGATGGCACGACAAGGATATGGAGCATCTGGAACCGACACACTTGATTCAATCGTGACCACAACATACCACTAAGTTCCCCGAACTTTAGACGACACCTGTACCTGTTTGACCACAAAACCATCAGGAATGGGGCGATGCAAGTTGATGGGCACGGAGCCAATCTTCGGCAACAAGACATTGAAACCCTTAATAGGGTTGTCTTTGAATTGAGGAAACACAAAGGATTTGAATTGACCGTATTTCTTGAAGCCCCCAAACCGATCGAGCCCCGGACGAACCGCGAGGAAGTTAAAGGGGGTTTTTTGTCTGGGTGCGTCCAGGACTTTTCTTTTGTTTTCTTTGCCTGCGGGCTGGTTTTGAAGTGGCCGACAGCTTATTCGTCGTCTGTTTCCCCATCTAGGAAAAGTTCGGACTCCGGTATCGCTTTAAACACCGGACAGAAACCGTCGGGGGTAACTTTAAAGCCAAACAAAGCAGATAATTGGTTCCAACAGCGCTGGCCGCGGTAGTGCTGGCAATTGCCGCAGCATTCGAGGTTGGCCTGAACGGCGCTGCCTTGAAAAAGCAGTTCCCGCTGGGAGATGCCGCGCACTACGAGTTCTTCGCCTTGCCAGCGTGCTTCTACCAAACCGGTATCGGCAAAATTGGCCCACCGAGGATCGGCTGTAATCGGACTCGGCAAGCTAATTGCTACCTCTTTCCCCAATTCGCTGAGTTCTCCCTCATAGTTAGTTTCCGGGATAGCGGGCTGCAAAAACATTTCCCCGATCGGCAGTTCTACAAGTGTTCCGACGGCTGGAGTGTGCAACTGGTAGCGGTTTCGCAGCTCGTCCAAGTTAGCCAAGTCAGCCAAATATGCAGGGGAACCGTGAACCAAAATTACGTGCTGGGGACGCAAATTGTGGATGAGCTGGGTAGTCCCTGGGCCGTCGCAGTGTTCGGCTAGCAGATAAGTTTCGACGCTTCTGACTCCTGATTCGGGCCAGTTGCTGACGGGATATCCGGGTTTTTGAGGTGCGAGCAAAATCCAAGGATTTGTGCTTTCGGCAACATACAAAGCCAAATCAGCAAACTTGTCTGTAATTACAATACACGGCGTGGAACCCAATCCGGGGCGCTGTTCGGCCGACAACCGGCGGACGCGGGGTTTCACCCTTTCGTCCCAAAACAAAGGTTGGTGCAGAGCAAAATTTTGGACGGCGGTGGGAAATTGGGGCAGCAGTTCCAGATAAGCGTCGCACCCGTCGGCGACAGTGCCGTCTACCCAAATATCCAAGTCGCGGCCTGTAAAGTAGTGGTGACTGCGGAGCAGCATCAGCAGTTCTTGACCCAAACCGAGGGAGGGCGCGGGCAGCAGTACCGAGTACCCGTCGGCGATGGCGCGGTGGATGCGATCGGCTAACTGATTTTCCAGTTGTCGGCGGTGAGGGTGGCGCGCCGTGCCGTAACTGCCTTCCAAAATTAACACATCCGGCTTCATGCCCCTGAGTTCTCCCAAGGGCAAACCTTCCACCAAACGAGAATTGGACAGGAAAAAGTCGCCGGTGTACACGAGGGTGTAGGTGCGGTGGGGGGCGGCATAAGTCAGCAGCACAGTCGCCGCTCCGGGCAAATGGCCCGACGGGAACAACTGCACGCTCAATCCCGGGCGTAGTTCGATCGGCGACTGCCAGGGCAGTGCTTGACAGAACCGGGACTCTGGCTGCTGAGACCGTCCCGGCCAGTTGAGCGGTAGCAGTCGCGCTGTCACTTCGCTGGCGTAAATTGGCAAGTGGGGGAAAGATTGATGGAGTGCTAGCAAACCTCTGGCGTGGTCGGAGTGGGCGTGGCTGCACACCACGAAATCGGCTGGCAGCGATCGATTTAGTGTCGCTGACAGGGGTGCAATATCCTCTACACCGCAGTCGAGTAAAATGCGATGCGGCCCCATTCGGACTAGCAGACAGACCCCTTCCTGTGCGTGGCCTGCGCCGTAAGGTAAACAATCGAGATCCATCACTGCGGTTAGCTCCCTGCTTTGCACGCAACTTACAGTATCGCCACATTTAAACATTGGTTGCGACTGCATTCATTCGATCGAGTTCTGTCCCGGACGCAGAAACCGGGGAAAGATGGACGAAAACACTTTGTTGCCGCCCTCGCTCCTGGTAAAAAAACCCGGTTTATCAAAGTTGTGGTGCGTAAGCCCTGGAGTTAAATGTTTGCTCGAAGGCTCCGGCTCCCGTGCAACGAAAGTAGTTGCACTTAAGATTTGATGCAGCGCCTGGAAAGCGATTTTCCGAAGGCATTGGCCGCTCCTGGCCTTCGGCCTTCGACAAAGTTCATGCTACTGGTTCTGGCATCAAAAGTTACATTTTATTGCACCATGTAAGACCAGGGAACTCGATCTCATATTCTGAGTTTTAAACCTTTTTCCACAATTTGTGCCTGCTAAAAGCTAGTCTTTTTTATGAGAAGATTTTAATTCAGATGCCCCAAGATCTTGATAAAACTTTACAAATCTTCATTTTTAGGGTACTGAGGGCAGTGTATAGTCCCATCTGAAAAACTTGGAGAACCAGAATCGTGCTAGCTAACTGCTTTTGTCAGGGCAGATAGAGACTTTATGAGTTTGATCGGTTTCTTTGTAAAAGTTTGATACATTCTTCTAAGCAAACCTTGTGGCTATCCGGGAGAGAGTTTAAATGGCTTTTTGACATCGCCGAAAAACGGATAGTTGTGAACCAGGACTCGCCAGCCACCCAAAGTTTTAGACTCTTGTTCAAGGTGCCAGATTCATCTGTGGAGTAAATGTCAAATCCTTCGACGGCTCGCGCGAGCCGAACCTCTGAGCGCAGCTCGACGTTTCGCCCAACCTCTCGCCCCCGTCTCACGCCCCCGTCTCACACCTCAAATCTAAAATCGACTGACTGCCCCATAATAGGTTTGTTTACTCCGCTCATTGACTAGGCGACAACACGATGCGTTCTTTTGTTTTACCCCAAACATAGCCACATCCATCCCCCGACAATAGATGATATCCATGCTGTAAAAATACCACTAACTTGCCAGAAGTAATCTCAGCTCGATGAATCTCCAACCAGTCTGTAATCTCCTGTTTTTTTTTTTGAGCATTCCTGGGTCTTATTTAGGGTTGCGTTTTTGATTTTTTTTTACCTAATCCGTGCCTGGTTAAACAGTGTGTAATAGCTTTGTTTGGAGTCAAACACCACATCGTAGTTCTCGAATATGTATCCTTGCAGTTCTGCGAGATTCCAGTTTTTTGACGGGCGCCAGCCAATGACTGATGCGCTTTGCGCAGATTCTAGCTCACCGACTGACCCTGGTCGCTCTGCCAGTTTTAACCTAGATATAGCAATCCTCGCATCATTTGTGAATTTCTTACTCCCGGACCGCGGCTTCGGGGAGGGCTGGGGTGGGGTAAAAAAATTATGACTCCTTTAGGATTGCTATATACCAGTAGTTTATAGAGTTTAGTCTCCCTTGCCCATGAACCCGGGAATGACTTCTAGAACCTCCTGAATATCTCGGTGTTTATAGCCTTTGAGAAAAATTTGAACTCAAGAAGCTCGCTTCAATTCACGTGGGTATGGATTGGACTAGCTCAACTCTTTGAGGTCGGTTAAGTAAGTAAGTACAAATAACCATAATGGGGGTCGGGCGGGTGAGACCACTAATAAAGTGGCTTGTATAGGAGTGATTCTTCGCTAAAGCGGCCCCTACTTGACCCTACAAGATATTATTGTTTTTTGTGCCGTTATACTTAGCATTTGGCTTTATTATAAAAAAAGAGTATTTCAGGGGCTGGCTCTATATTCTCCCAAATGGCTTGGGATTGCTAGAGAACTACTAGGGGCGAAAGTTGGAATGGCGAGATTGTTGAATTGTTGGGTATGTTGCCCTTGAATAGTACCCGATCGCAATTAAAGCTGAAATGAGGAGCGATCGCACAAACCGGGTTTTCTCAAAAAATCGGGTTTTTAGAGGTGGCATTAATGGCGAGGCCCGGTGGCGGCAGAGTGCCAATAAGACCTGCAATTGACACAAGCCTGGACGCTCGCTCGTTGCCGGCGGTAAAAATTCGCTTGCAAAAAAACTTGACATCAGCGGGTCATTGAAAACAAAAATAAATAAAAGCCATAACAAAAATGAGGCTGGATTTTTGATTCGCGATCGGCGCTCGGCAAGTATGGGATTGAGAAGTTGCTATCCCATAAAACAATTTCGGCTAAAATACCTCCGTTAATATACGGATTATCGAGAATTTTTTCGTAATCTAAAATATTCAAATCAAAAATCTAAAATGGCAACAGCTATTCTTGACCTGGAACTCTCCGAACTCCCGCCCGAAATTACGGTTGAGGAGCGTTACAGCAAAGCCTTGATTTTAATTCGACTGCATGGAAAACCGCTCGGTCAAGCTCTTTTGCCCGTAGTCGGAGGTCGCATTGGCGGTGACGAAGTACGGGAAACACTGAGGAATGCTGCTGGTGACAACTTGTGGAAAAGCTGGCTCTACGACATTCTAGAATGGGATGAGCGGGGACCGCTCGACGCAATGCCGATCGCCACAGTAGCGGTTTCTACGCGCGATCGACCGGAAGATTTGCGGCGCTGTCTAGAAGGGTTTATGCGGCTGCCAGACGACGGTCAGGAATACTTAGTAATTGACAATTGTCCCGCCACGGACGCTACCAAGGAACTGGTCAAAAATTACCCAAAAGTCCGCTATGTGCGCGAAGACGTACCGGGATCGAGCGCTGCCCGCAACGCCGCTTTACGCGAAGCTAAACACGAATTCGTAGCCTTTACAGATGACGATGTGGTCCCGGATCCGAACTGGCTGCGATCGCTGTTGCGAAATTTCAGAGATCCGCGAGTTATGTGTGTTACGGGGCTGGTGATGCCCTTGGAGCTGGAAACCGAAGCGCAAGAATGGTTCGAGTGCTACAGCCCCCACGGGCGGGGCTTCGAGCGCCGAATTTTTGACGGGGCGCACTGCAACCCGCTGATAGTCTATCCAGTGGGGGTTTCGGCGAGCATGGCTTTGCGCAAAAGTTCGATCAACTGTATCGGCTTTTTTGACGAGGCTTTGGGGGCGGGAACGCCCGCTGTCGGTGGCGAAGACTGCGAACTGTTTGCCCGCATTTTGCGCGCGGGCTACCGCATCATCTACGATCCGAGAGCCTTGAGCTGGCACCGCCATCGGCGCACTTGGGAAGAATTGCAAAAAATTCTCCAAGGCTACGGAATCGCAGTCTATGCTTTTTGGACGCGGATATTTGTGGTCAACAGAGAATTCAGTGTGCCTCTTTTAGCTTGGGGATGGCTGCGCTATAAGCAAATTCCTGAATTATTTGCTTCAGTGCGAAAGCAACCGGGCTGTATTCCTAGTGATTTACTTTTAGCTCAACTGCGGGGGTGCTGCTTCGGGCCAATGGCTTATTTTTCTTCTCGCAAGTGGTTGCAGGCAGTTAAAGGGGAAGTCAATCGATTTTAGATTTTAGATTTTAGATTTTAGATTTGCTCCACAGATGAATCTGGGAAATTAAACTAAGGTCTAAGTTTTTTGGATTAGTCAGGAGTCATTAGTCAGGAGGAAGAGGCAAGCCCGGCAACGGATTTTGTAATGGATTTAAGGGATTTAACAGATGGATATTGAGGGAACAGGGAATAAGTAAGAGTGTTTGAAATTTTAATCACCAATTATAAATTCCCAAATACCAAATACCAAATACAAATTACTAATTACCAATTACCAATCTAATATAGCAATCCTTGCAGGAGTCGTAAATTTTTTACCCCACCCCAGCCCACCCCCAACACGCGGTCCGGGAGTAAGAAATTAACAAATTATTTAGGATCGCTATAGGAACAGAGAAAAACCAAAAGTTAGCATAATTATTACCAGCTACAAACGAAATTATTAGCTGCGGCGCGG
>NZ_JANMZH010000298.1:0-12352 GCF_031383065.1 Microcoleus sp. OTE_8_concoct_300
GAAATTTTGTGGCGGTTTATCAAATATACATGGCTCGAAATAGATGCCTACTCTAGCTGGCAATCTCTTGTTTCATCTGTAGAAAAAATTCTTAAAGAGTTTGGAGATAATTATGTAATTAATTTTGCTTAACTACTTACCAGTTTTGGTGAGCAACTGCTGGCTTTCTTGCGTTTTCAAGATTTCGGCAAAGCGATCGCCGATCGCAGCACGGCGGTTGTCGCGCCTAAAAATCACGGCGAGGGGATAGGCAAGGGGATAGCGATCGCTCTGAAATACTTGGTAATTGGGGCGGTAGCCTCCTTTTTGGTTGCACAAATCGGTTGCGGGGTCAATGGGCCGGCCGCCGTCTTGGATCAGGGGCTCAACGAAGTTGTTAGTGCGATCGCCCACCGCTAGCGGATAAACGGAACACTGCCCGAATACTTGGCTGATCGTCCCAAACCCGATCGCGCCAATTTGGTCATTCTCAAAGTCTCGCAGGACATCCCGCAATGCCGATATGGTAGGCATTTGCAAAACTTTTGGGACATTCTTGCGGGAAACCATAGAGTTAGCCTGAGACTGCACCAGGTTTCTAAATTGCTCAATCAGTTCCTGATCTCGGAGTACCCGCTGCTCAAAAATGCCGACAGCCTCGGCACTGGGGGGAATGTACAGCTGCACGGGCAAGTCGGGCCCTCCTAACTCTCGCCAGTTGGCAATTTTTCCGGTGTATAGCTGTCGGATCTGTTTAAAGCTAATTCGCCCGTTGAGATGTTTTGGCAGGGAGCGATCGCGCTGTTCGTAGCTGAAAGGGACATAAAAGACCAAACCGTCATAGGCAAAGGTTTTCGCCTTGAGATCGCTACTCAGATTAGTTGTGAGGCTGCTGATTGCAAAGTCCACGTGTTCTAAACGGACTTGGGCGATCGCATCTTCCCCCGTTGGCTGCGGCCGATAATTTAATTGAAGTTGGGGCCGCCTCTCTAGCAGTTCCGCTTCTAAGGTTTTATCTTTTTGAATCAAGTTAGGCTGCCGCAGGATATAG
This sequence comes from Microcoleus sp. OTE_8_concoct_300, assembly GCF_031383065.1. Lineage (NCBI taxonomy): Bacteria > Bacillati > Cyanobacteriota > Cyanophyceae > Oscillatoriales > Microcoleaceae > Microcoleus > Microcoleus sp. OTE_8_concoct_300. The sequence continues at coordinate 1,031 of NZ_JANMZH010000298.1, forward strand.
TTCCAAATGCCCTTCTGTTCGGCAGCGTAGGTAAATTTCCCGTTGGGAACGGCGGGCACGTCGCTGATGCAGCAAGTGGGGATAGTGCTGCTGGCAACCGTCACTTGTCGCCGGGAGAACCACCACGCTAGGAGTCCACCCAACAAGCCGAGGGCGAGCAAAAGCAGCAACCACCGCCACCAGTACCTCTGCTGCTTATTTTCTGGCACAGGGGCGATCGCAGTTTCCACTCCGGCGTCTGGCAATTCTGCTTCAGGGGGCAAATTTAACAACGCGCGGCGGGCCTCTGCTGCACTGGCGAAGGGTACGTCTAATTCCAGCAGGCGAAACAAAAATAGTTTGAGGGCAATATCAACGTTGCCCCAGTTTTGATTGTATCTGGGGTCAAGGCGGCGGCCGTCATGAGCTGTGTTTCCTGCTAGCAGGTAAAAGCTGACATAGCCTAACGCCTTTAAGTCTTGGGCCGGTGTGGAAATCAGGGTTGCTTTTGGCGGCGGTTCAAACAAATGTTCCCACAAATTCAGGTCGCACAAGTAAACGAGAAATTGCGGATCGTGGAAATATAGCTGTTCCTGGGGGGAGATCAGCAAACTCTGGAGGCTGAGGTTGCCGTGAGCAATGCCTCCTTGAATTTGACCGTTTGGCAAGCGGAATTTTTGGCCGTGCAAATATTCTAAGCTTTGCAAGACTTGGTTGAGTAAATGCCGCACTTGCCTGGGTGACATTGCCCCTTTGCGGGCGATGTAGGTACTCAGGGTAGAATAGCTGTCAATATTGCCTTTTGTAATCAGGTAGCAGCGTTCGCGGTCATCGCGATCGGCGATCGCTTCGATTGTGTCGGCAATTCTGCCATTCTGTAAGCGGCCGTCTGCTAAAGATAACCCCCCCAAACTTTCAAAATTAAGTTGTGTTTGAATCGCTTCTTTTTCATTAAAATAGCGTTTCGGTAGCAAGTATTCTTTGATAATAACAGGTCGGTCTTCTATTAATTGTACGCCAGCATATAGCCGCCCGATTCCTCGGCTGTTTAAAATGCGCTCAATGCGGTAGCGTCCCCGCTTTCCTTGAATTTCTCCCAAGTTCGGCAACAAAGCCGGGAAGCCGCATTTTCGGCAAGATTTTGCTTGAGGATTTTCTGTAACTGTTTGCTGCGCTTCTTGGCAGTTTAGGGGGTTATTAAAAGGACAGCGATATTTCTCATAAGTCGTCAACTTTTCGGCTGTAACTTCTTCACTTCTCTCCCCTGCAACGGTCATGGGAAATTCTTCTGGGGCTGTTTCTTCCTCTGGTTCAGGTCTGAATAAATCCTTGATATCTTCCTGAATAAAAGGAACGAACCAACGCAGGGGAGGTGGCACTATATTATAAATGCCGTACCGCAGATAATAAGTAGCATAGCTCAGCCTACTGCCAAGCGTCCACCTCCCCTGCCTTTTAATTTCTTCGAGTATGCGGCGGGGTACTTTGGGTTGAAATTTAGGAATTGCCACTGTTGATTTTACTCCTGTTCTGTCTGGTTTTCGAGCTGATTTTCAACGAGGGCGATCGCCTCCGAAGGGGATAATTGAGCGTTGATCATGGCGATAATTCCTGGCAAATATTTATCCATTGTTAAGACATTTGCATAAACTAAATTATTGACCAGTCCTGTGGTTAACTGCTCATTTTCCACATCGATACTGCTTTTGTAGCGAATCTCTCCATCTATAAAGTCTAACTCAAAATTACCAACCATTAAACCATAATTTGCCTTCATTAAATATTCTGCCATTGCTAGGGTTTTTTCTGGGGATACTGCTAAAGGACAGACCGAATAAAACACGAATTGTTGAGATTCTTCAAAAGCGCACGCATAACAAGTCCAGCGTCCATTTTTCCCCTCAAATCCCATTTGCAGAACAGACTCTCCCTCAAGTTCTACAAAGTTCCAATCGTCCTCATCAAAAAAATCTCTCATCACTTCAAAAATAGGCTGAGGTTGGGAGGAATTATTAAACTCAAGTTTTTCAAATAATTCTATAAATTGAATCAGATTTTCGGAAGACTCTTCGCTGCTAGAATTTAGGGTTTCCAACTGGGATGTCAAACTCTCAGTTTTTTCTTGAATAAAACTAGACAAGGATTCAATAATTTTATTGCCTGTAGATACGGCTTCATTGATTTCGCTCAGATTTAGGTGATCCCAAAACGTTCGATATCCTACTTTTTCTGTTTCTTGCTGTTGTTTTACTGATAAACAATACCAATTTTCTGTATAATTAAAAGCTTGAGTAATATCATCAGGAAAGTCTACATTTATCAAAAAATTAATAACATTTTCTCTTGTTTTTCCTTCCTGAGTCAGTTTAACTAACCAATCCGGTCGCAATTCAATTTCTAAAATGATAGGAATTTCTGGTAAAAACTCAACTGTCTTTATGGAAAATGTTAATTCTGATTTCAAGTTAAACAGTGAGTTTTTTAATAAGGATTTGTAAAGTTGCTCCTGGGTTGCAAATTTCAAACGGCATCGGAGAATTTCTCCATCTTTCTCAGTCAGTGTTAGAGCGATTCCCTGAACAGGGACAGGGTTTCCATCAGCCGAATAGAAAGTTATTTCTTGATTAATTGGGTAAGAGTTCATAGTTTTTTCCCTGTCAGCAATTCATGATTATTTTTTATGATCGGCCCTGACGGAAATTTCTACAGTCGCAGGGTCAGTTCGCTTGACTTTGGTATTAACATCTAGAGACTGTTTAGCCTCAGTGCTACCCTTGTTAGGCGATTGTTTTTGAGAAGTTTTTGCTTCTTCTTTAAGTTCTTCAGTTGCTTTCTTCTCTTGTTCCTCTTTGACAACTGGCTCTTTAGTTGTTTTTGGTGTTGTTTCCTGCTTCTCAGGCTGACCTGCTTTCACTTTCTGGTCTTTACCGTTTGTGGTAGCAGAAGGCAGCTGTGGTTTTTCAGATGCTTTTGTTAGGCTAGGTTCTTTAGTTTTAGCGTCTGATTTGGGCTGAGAATTTTTGCTGAACAGGGAACCCAACAAGCTGCCTCCTTCAGATTTACCTTTTTCAGCTTTTGGTTCTGTTTGAGGAGTTAAACGCTCTAGGTTTTTTGCCAAACTTGCTGTATCGTCTGGTGGTGGCTTTTGTGGTCTGCCTTTAATTTGAATATCGTAGGTGAAGCTATCGCCAATAGTAGCTGCTCCCACAATCTTAAGCAACTCTAAATCAAAGTCTACAGCAACTCGATCCAGTTTTTTCTGTACGATGTCAGGGTTAGGGTATTGATTAACAATTTGCTGGATTAACTTCACAATATCATAAACTAAATCGTCCGGTAAAGCTTGATTATCTTGTCCAGCTTGTTTTTCCTTCTGTTGTTCCTGTTGTTTTGGTTTCTCGATTTTCACTTTCATCGTTAGCTTGTTTCCTTGAATCTTCGAGCTAACATTTACATGGGAATTTGAGGCCAAGTAATCGAATGCCATTGATGCGCCAACCGCCGCAGCACCTATAACCAGTGCTTTTGTCTGAGCTTTTTTAACCTCTGCATCGCCATTAGAATTGCCTTCAGCTTCGCGTTGTACAAAAGATGGGGCTTCTTCACTAACTCGCTGTACCGTGCGGGATAGTAAAGGATTGCTGGGAGCAACTTGGGGAGACTCGCCAGACTGTTGAACAACGTGGGTGAGTTCGTGAGCGAGGAGTCTCTGACCCGTTTGACTTTCGGGCGCGTAAGCCCCCTGACGGAAGAACACATCCGATCCCGTTGTAAAGGCGCGAGCTTCTAGAGAACGGCTGAGGCGATCGCCTTCTGTATCGGCGTGGATGCGAACGCTGCTGAAATCAAAACCGAAGGCATTTTCCATCGGAGAGCGAACATTTGGCGCGAGTTGTTGCCCTTTACCTTGCGATCGCTCGATCGCTTCTTCTACCCCTATGGTATCCATCGCCCGAGTTGCTGTTGGCATTGCTTGCCGTTGAGCTTGGGTTGCTTCCCCTGAAGGTGCGATCGCTTGAATTTGATACTTAGTCTTTTTCCGATTCCCAGGAGCAATCGTCAGAGATTGCAGTTTGTAGCGTTTTTTGAATCCTGGTAACGTTTTCTCAACCGTTGCATACTGAACTTTGCTCTTAACTATTTTTTTCAGTTTTTCAGCTAATTCTTTCATAATTTTATTCTGAGTCTTTAATTCTACTTTGAGAATAAAATCGGCCTTCTCTTTATTTCCTTTTAATTTATTTTTAACAATTAACTTGTTTGCCTTATTTTCCCAAGGATTCTCCTTTTTTAATTGCAAAAATAAACTATCTGAATATGGCTGGGAAACGCTTCTAGATTCTGCTACAGGTTGATTCCCGACCCCTGGTTCTAGTTGTCGCTGTACTTGAATTTGCTTAGTTTTACCAACAATTTCGTATTTACTAGATGAGCCAAACCAACCTTTTTTTGTTAGCTTTAGCTGTTCGACTTTGTGCTTCGAGCCAATGGACGGCAATTGTTTTTTTACTTCTTCAGGATCGCGGATTTTTTTTACTATTTCCTGCGCTTGTTTATAGGCAGGACTAAGGCGTTTTTTTGCATTATCTTTAGATTTACGTTTGTTATCTTTTTTGCCTCCTTGGAACGCTTTCTTAACTGCTTCTTTTGCTTTCTTGTATCCTCTCTTAACTGCTCCTTTCGCTTTCTTGTATCCTTTCTTAACTGCTTTTCCAATTCCCTTGAAAAAACCTTTGGCTTTGTCAACAATAGTCGTAATAATTTTAGTAATAGGGGCTTTTAGTTTTGTGAAAATCTTTTGAATTTTACTCGGAATTCCTCCAATTCCTAACAGCGAGGCTAAGAAACCCAATACAGTAGGGATTGCATTTGCTAAAACGTTCTCGATCATATTCGCCATTTCGCCTGGTTTCCCATCAACGATCGATTTAAGGGTATTTAAAATAGAATTTACTAAAGCTTTAATTTCCTCCTTTCTCTCAATAAAAAAGTTTACTACATCAAAAATAGCTTTAGCAATTTTAGCTATGCCTGATGCCGGATTTAACAAACCGATTAGCCACATAATCCCTGTTTTAACAACCTCCACAATCAGCATTTGTGAGAGGTCGCCCATAAAAATTTCTTTCAAGGTTCCGATTGATGATTTGATAAATTTCCAAGTAGCAGTAATCCCTTCTTTAAATAAACTTGAAAAGAAGTCAAAGATGAATTTTGCGCCTTTTCCTAAGCCGCCCACTAATTCTAATACTTCCTCACCCATAGAACCCATCAAATTTTTAGCAAAACCGAGAATTGTCTCAATGCCTCCTCCAAAAGATTTTAAAATATTTTGAACAGTTTCTGGTAAAGATTCGATCGCCTCAGCACCCTCTTCGATCAAAAACATGATGGCATCAATGCCGACTTCCCCAATCATTTTGACCAAATCCCACAAAACATTGAGGCTGTCAGTACCATTTTTGATAATGAACTCAATAATAAATTTAATTAATCCAATAACATTTGTACCTAGAACTTCCTCTGCAAGTCCAAATATATAGTCTTGAGTTAAACCTAAAATTTGCAACAGGATATCTAAAAACCCTTTTAGATCGAATTTCTCTGGAAGCTTGAGTTCACTCCCGATATTGCCAAATAGCCAACTGACTAAACCATTCAGCAGGTGTTTGCCTATATTGCTAGCAAAATTTTTAATGCCATCGCCAATCCCTTTAAAAAGATTTGACATGAATTTTACAGGGTCGTCAATAATGGCATCGATTACTTGGCCAGCTATACCTCCAATTAAAGCTTCGAGAATTGTTTTTATCGGTGTCAAAACAGCTTTAATAATTGCCTTAGCAACATCTGCAATTGCTTTCAATGCTTTATCAAGTAAACCCTTATTTTCTTCTTTTAGCTTTTCTATGCGTTTATCTAATTCTTGCAGATTGGCCTGATATTTTTGAACCAGAGAATCTACTAATTGATTTTGTTTATCTTTAATACTTTGCTCTAAATTATCAAACTGTGACTGGATGGTGGCGGCTGAATCTGCACCCACTTGTTTGAGGTCTTCTGGTAAAGATTTAACATAATCGTTAACTTGTTGCCGCCCTTTATCAACCAGTCCTTTCGCTTCGTTGAGCCCTGTCTCAACAATAGTAGCAATTTTTGAGATGTTTTTCTTGATCTCGTCGAGGTAAACTTGTTTGCCCTCTTCATAAAATCTATTCACTTCGTTTGGCAAGCCAGCCACTTTATCTATAATCCACCTTCCTGGTCCGAGAATACCACTATAACGCTCCTCTTTGTAGGCAGCCATTCTTTGACTTACATAGCCTTCAAACTTCTGCTTCGCTGCTTGGGAACCTCTCTCAAATTCTCGGTTGACATCATCATCTAACTTGTGAAGTCTGGCATCTACACCATCTTTGGTTTGTTTATAAATTTTCTCAATGTCGGCTGTAACTTTCTCGCGCTTTTTCTCATCTTCCGTTTTCGTCTGCTCTTGGGAAGCAGCTACTTCGTTCATTTTCGCATCGCGATCGCCATACATTTCTTGATTCGTTTTGTCTGCCTCTCCTACAGTTTCCCCTTTTGCTGTGGTTAGTTGCCCATCCTCTTCTTGGCGGTATTGTTTTGGCCCTTCTTGTGTATGTTTCTTGGCATCTTTTAAAGCAGTAATTGCTTGAGAACCGCCCATTTCACCCCAGGTTTCCAAGCGTTCTTGGTTCAGAGGAACTGCTTTTTCCGGTTGTTCTATGGGTTGCGCTTCTAAGGTTTCTTTGCGCTGAATAAACAATTGCACTCGCTGAACGCTAGCAGCAAGTAACTGTTCGCCTTCGGCATCATCAACAAAAGGTGCATTTTCAGCTTTGGCAACCGACTCAATCTGGTTTTGAATTTGTGGTTTAGATTCAGGAATGGCAGGATTTGATTCTGTTTCATAGCTAGCAGATTCTTCTGGCTGAGCGGTTTTTGGCTCTGGCATTGCCATCACTCGCTCTGCCATTTGGTCAGCTTCTCGCTCGTATTTGTCCCCCGGAGCACCAACCACCAATTTAGGCTGAATCTCTCCAAAAGTTTGGTCTAAATTTTCTGCTGTTTTTTCTAAAGGCTTTTCAATTTCTTTTTCTGTCTTTTCTTTAGGAACTGCTTTATCAGCTTCAACGGTTGGTTGCTGTTTACCGACATCCTGTTTTATGTCGGGAATGGGGTTGACATCTTTGGCTTGTTCTTTGTTAGGGTCGGGTGCAGTTTTGTTGGCTTCAGGCATTCCACCTGCTGCTTCTTGCTTGTTTTGTTCAACTTTTTCGGTTAATTGGCTTTTGACTTCACCGAGTTTATTGCTTGTGGAAAATTCGTCAGCTTCCTTTAAGGTTTTAGGAATTGCTATACCCAGTTTGTCGAGAATGGCTTTCTCGAAAGAATCCCGGTCAAAAGCTTTCGTTTTCTGTTGGCTGGTTTCCTCAACTTTGGTCGCTTCAGCGTCCCGCGTTTGCTTTTGAGGATCTTCTGCCGCTTGTTGCGCTTGCTCCGCTTTCACTTTCGGATCGGGATGCTGGTTGTACTGTCCGGCTGCGTTTTCGGACTGTTTCACTACCGCCTGAAAAGCGGGATCTGCTTGCGGAGAGTCTGGTGCTATCTCTCCAGTCTGTTGCGGTATAGTAACAGATTCAACAGTTGCGCCTGCACCGGCAGCACCACTACCTTCGGCACTGCCACCCTCACCGCCACCGGCAGCAGCACTACCTTCGGCACTGCCACCCTCACCGCCAGTGGCACCACCTTCTGCACCTTTAGCATCTCCTTTGGCCTCAGTTTTTTCACCAGCCGCTGCGTTTCCTTTAGGGGTGTCTTGGTTTTGTGGAGCGTTTTGTTCTTCTTTCTTATCTTTCTCTTGTTCTTTATCTTGAGGAGAAGCTTCAGGTGCTTTGGCATTTTCACTAGCAGACTGAATCTTATCCCCTGTATTGAACTTAGTAATTTTCCCAACAGGTGATGAAATGGATTGAGTTAAAAATGAATCTTTTTGAGCTTGAATTTTGGGTGTTGTCTCAGAACGCTTGAGGGGTTTTGCCTTAATTTTTGGCCCAGTTTGTTGAATAGTATGCGTGAGTTCGTGGGCGAGTAGTTTTTTCCCTTCGTCGGTGTGGGGGGAATATTTACCCGAATTGAAATAGACATCTTCCCCGTGAGTAAATGCTTGAGCGCCGAGTTCTTTACTTAATTGTACGGAATCGGAACCCGTGTGAACTTTGACACCACTGAAGTCATTACCAAAGCGAGACTCCATGAAACTGCGCGTTTCATCTGGCAGGGGTTGACCGCTACCTTTGTTACTTTTGATGCGAGTTTCGATGCTCTCGCTCGCTGCAAATGCACCGTCTCCTTTGCGGGAAATCAGGCTAGAACGTTTGATAGTTTGTTGGACAAGGGGTGAGATTTGATTGCCTAAAGGTTTTAGGTGAACAGTGCCATCTTCTTCGGTTTGGCGCTGAATAGTGTCAGCTAGAGGTTTTAGGTGAACAGTGCCATCTTCTTCGGTTTGACGCTGAATAGTTTCAGCTACAGGTTTTAGGTGAACTGTGCCATCTTCTTCGGTTTGACGCTGAATGGTTTTAGCTAGAGGTTTTAGGTGAACAGTGCCGTCTTCTTCGGTTTGACGCTGAATAGTTTCAGCTACAGGTTGAGGTTGAGTTTCTGGCTTTTCTTGTACTAATTCCTCTTGCCTTTGTACGGAGGAATTCCACGACATGACTTTATCAGCCATTGCGTCAGCTTCCTGCTCGTATTTATCCCCTGGTGCGCCGACAACTAATTTAGTTTGCACGGTTGCAGGCACATAATCAGCGACAGAAATTCGACTAAAGTTGTAGCTAGAATTGGCGGTGCGATCGCCTTCTTCTGGGGGCGGTGAGGCGGCGGCTACTTGCCAGTCGGCGCTGGAGGATTCTTGCTCTTGAATTGCTGTTTCGTCTGTAAAGGCTCGCACGCTCCCTAATGCTATTGGAGTTGCAATGGTCGGAATGGGTGTTGCTGATTTCTGGATCTGGGGAGCTGCCTTTGCACTCATGGTTTAACCTCTGGAATCCCCTGTTAAATTCTTTCGCGCAGTATGAGGAGATATGATAATTATTACCACGATCGCGATCGACAACCATATTAGACTTTGGTCTAACTTCCGAAAAAGCGGATAAACTTTAAGTATACTATATTAACAAGAAAAAGTCACAGAAAAAATGGCTTGTTCCCTAACCTTTAGTTGTCACTTACTTTGGGAACTACCCAGCCTTTCACTTCTTCTTTGGTCAGAATTCTTTGCAACTTCAGATAGTCCCGTTGCGCTGCTAGGAGAATATGTTTCATCATCACAGGTTCGTCGGCATCAGCGGCGAAAAAAGCGGCATTCATGGCAATGTTGCGGATATTGCCGCCTGCTACCTGTAGCTGTCCGAGTTTCTGGTAGTCTAGCCCTTGGGTTGGTGTCTGCGGTGGGAAGATGCGCTGCCAAATTTGAGTGCGGTATGGGGCTGCTGGAAAGGGAAACTCGACCATGAAGCGGATGCGGCGCAAAAAAGCGGTATCTAGGGCATTTTTCATGTTAGTGGTTAAGATGGCTAAACCGCTGTAGGCTTCCATCCGCTGAAGCAAGTAACTTACTTCTACATTAGCGTGTCGATCGCGACTATCTTTAACTTCAGTGCGCTTGCCAAACAAAGCATCGGCTTCATCGAAAAGTAAGATGACTCCGCCGGTTTCTGCGGCATCGAAAATCCGGCCCAAATTCTTTTCGGTTTCGCCGATATATTTGCTGACTACGGCGCTGAGGTCAATGCGGTAGAGGTCGAGGCGAAAATGCTGTGCTAATACTTCCGCTGCCATTGTTTTTCCTGTACCGCTTTCGCCGTGAAACAGGCAGGTGATGCCAAAACCGCGACTGCCTTTGCTGGCAAAGCCCCAGTCTTGGTAAACTTTTGACCGTTGTTGGAGATGAGTGGCGATGTCCGAGAGAACCTCACGTTGGGCTTCTGGTAGCACTAAGTCATCCCAAGAGGCTGTGGCATCGATGCGTTGGGCTAAGTCATCGAGGCGAGGGCGGGCTTGAGTGCGGCAGAAATCCCAGAGTTGGGTGGAAAGTAGGGGCGGTGCCCCCGTGCCCGCCCTCTCGTCTGGGGATATCCCCTCCAGTCCCCCTGGAAAAGGGGGGGGAAAATCGGCAGAAGTGGTGACTTGAAGACAGGCGGCTTGTATGGTGGCTGGGTTGAGGTTAAATTGGGATACCAGCTTGGTTAGTTGTCCGTTGAGTTGGTTGGCTGCGGTACCGAGATGTATTTCCCAGAGTGTTTTTTGTTCGTGGAAGCTGAGGGGAGGAACCTCAAAGCTGACGGCGGTTTGTTGGCGTGTGGGCAGACGTTCTAGGGTGCTGATTATTGCCGGGGTTTGGAGATTTTCAATAAATAGAGAAATTGCTGTGGTTCTCACAGGTTCGGCGGTGGAAATCGTGTCACAGTCGAGTAATAATACCCGATTTTCTAATATGGCTTCTCTTTCCCATCTTTGCTTGAGTATATGGAGTTCGTGGGGGAGTGTGGGAAGGACGGCTGCGTTAATAATGCCGAAATTAAAGCCGAGATCGTCGCAAATATTGCTGACTATTTGATATTTTGTGGTGGAATCGGAACCGCATAATTGCAAGAGGGGTAATTTGCGCGGGGCTTGCGACCAAGTGGCGATTAATCTGTCTGCAATTCCGGCTTGGGATGGTGGCAATGGGAGGGTTTCCGGTTCGGGTTCGGGGAAGGTGACAATTCCTAACAGGTGTTCGTCAACGGCGGCTTCTCCTAACAGATAACAGAGTATGCGTTTGTCTAGTCTAATTGCGGTTTGGGTGAGGGAAAAGCCTGGGGCAAATTCGATTAATTGCCATTGTTGCAAGGGATTTTGGGGAGAGAGGACTGACAAACTGGCTTGGGGAAATATGGAAAGGGCTAAACTGAGGGTGGGATAATTTTGATCGCTGTTGCCATTGGCTTTTGCACAAAGGGTGGCAAATGTCGGCTCGATTTCCATCGCCACACACAGCATCAGGATATCCCGTGCAAAGGCTGACAGGTGAAATTTTGTGCTGATTTGCTCTAAGGCACTGTTTTGGGAGGGAGCAAATGAGTTTTCGTCTTGGGGTTTGTCCTCGATGAAGGTTTCCAACAACTGACGAATGCGAAAGATTTCTTGCTGAATAAATTGCCAGTTGGTTTGATACCAATTATGTGCGGGTCTTGACATTGTTACCAAAATCGGGATGCTCCCAACCTCTCTCGGACACTTTCTCTCGCGTGGGTGGGATGAGAAAGTTGA
>NZ_JANMZH010000374.1:0-19470 GCF_031383065.1 Microcoleus sp. OTE_8_concoct_300
GAAATTTTATGGCGGTTTATTAAGTATGAATGGATTGAGATATCTGCTTACAAGAGTTGGGGAACTTTTGTTACCTCTGTGGAAAAAATCCTGAAAGAATTTGGAGAAAACTATGTAATTAATTTTGTCTAGCTACTTATCAGTTTCAAAAAAGGATGCAACTGTGCGTGAACCCAACCCATACAGTATCAATTATTCCCAATTATTTTATCTAAAATCCTTCGACGCTCGCGCTCACGCCGAAGTCTCAGCTCTAAAATGGTATAAGTTATTACGATCGCACTTAAGGGTAAGGTGCGCAGTGCGCACCCTACAAATGTGAGTTAGAGGGCAAGTCTTGTTAATATTTCTTAGGATTTTTCGGAAAAGGAATGCCCAAACTTTCGTGAAAAACAAGCTGAGTTTTATAAGTCAAGCGGCGGTTAACTTGTTTGATAATTTTTTCCAAAAGCGCATCGCCGGTTTTTTCTATTAAAGGTTGAGACATCGATCGAATAAACTTGGGAAAGCAAACTCCCACAGCCAAATCCAGCTTCCACGTAGCACTGGTAATCGCAGGCGGCAGCTTAGCACGTTCCGCAGTCGGCCAATCGGCGGCAAACTCCTGAGAGGGTATCTCCACTAGCTTCATTGCCGATCGAAAATCCACTTCATACCCTGGGGAGGTATAATTCGGAACCGGAATAGTTTTAATCAAATAGCAGCCTTCAGCGTCAGGCGGCAGCAACTCTAAACCAATTCTCGCTTCAACGCGGTAGCCAAAAGCCCCAAAACGGCCGATTAATAAATCATAGCCGTTTTCGCCGATCGCCTGGGCCTTCATCGGCGAAGCGCAATGGCAAAACCAACTCTTGTGGTTGTTCAAATGGTTCGCCACCGTCTCCGCATCCGCGTACATCTCCATGCTGTCTTCAAAATGCGTGTGAAACCAAATCGGCTCAACTTCCCCTCCTGCATCCGCGCTTTGACTTTGGGACTGTCCGAAACTCCCATCTGGGTAGTAATTTTCCTCAGAAGCTTCAACAGTTTGATATTCAGCGGAATCCTGCTTCATCGTCTGCTCTCCTGTTATAGCTAGTAAAAGTATAGTCATTTATGGCATGACATGGGAGGCATTAAGTCCCTCCCCTTTCGCTTGTACTTTGAGCGGATTGACCCGCCTCGGCTGAACTACGCAGCTCCCTATCCCATTACTAAACGCATTTGGGATTGCTTTTCTCAGAATATTGTAAGCACCGTTAACATCGGAATTGATTAATTGACCGACCGATGTTTTGTACAATCCTCTCTTGATTCGCTTGCCACTAAATATGACATCATTGCCAGTCTTTCCATAAACAGGGATTGGGTCTAAATTGAGAAAACTTGATTGAGAAGTATAAGATTCTTCTTGCTGTAGCACCTTAATCCCAACTAATTGAGCTTTGTATTCCAACATCTCAATTAGTCGAGCATGAGGAACGTTGACAAAGTTTTGATTAGTTTGCTTCCCTAAGTTGCTCTCGTTTTTCCATTGTACATTTTTGCCAACTACTAGCGTCTCAATTTGTTTGGCGACAAGAAGGTCAACGATCAGGCGACTGGTATGGTGCAAATAGTTATCGACTTTTTGATTGCGACAACGAGTTAAACGCTGAATGCGGGATGAGGTCTTGCGACCTCTTTTCAACTGAGATTGTAACTGTGCTTTACGTTTGTTGTAGAACTGATTAATTGATTTCAATGGTCGCCCGTTAATCAGGAGAGGGGTAAAACCCGGCTGATTTGAAGTTAACGCCACTAAATTATTCAGTCCTAAATCAATACTAGCTACGAAGTTTTTTGGGTTTTCATCAAGGGTGGACTCCGGTTCATTATAGATTACCTCGATTACATAAGAATCGCATTTAGGAACCAGTCTAACTTGGCAAACCCGATCGGGTTTTACCTTGGTTTTTATTGAGATTTCCGTACCGGAAAGCTTGATGATTCCTTTTTTCAATTGCTTGCTACTAACAGCCTGAATCGTATAGACGAGGATATTCCGTCCTTTGATTTTATCTTTGTACTTCGGTAGTTTTGGGCTACCCGTGAATTTAGTTGGCTCAATTTTGTAAGCTTTTACAGCCTCAAAAAAAGATTTCCAATTTTTGTCCAATATCATCAATACTTGTTGACTAACCTTGGCTGGCAAGTCTTTGTATGCTTGATGAGACTTCATCAAACCGTTCATTTCGTTGTAATTAATGTAACCCCATCCATAGATAAAACTCTGACGAATTACGTAATTAGCAGCATTGTAGAGATTTTTGGATTGAAAAGCTAATTTATCAATCTCAACGAAACGGTGTTCCGTAGATTTAATGATGTGCCTCTCTGCTAGTTGCATTCAGACTCTCCATTTTTTAAGGAGCGCAATAATTTTTTCAGTTGACCCTCCTGACTATAGGATACTACCATTGTTTATTGATGCTTAGAATCTTAATGAAGTTTTATAATACCTTGCTTTCATAGTTTTCGTTTTCTGTTTCTACATTATACTACAGGATTGAGAGGGCAAGCGAGAACAATTCACAGAAAGTAAAGCCCACGATTTCCCAAGTAAAGCCGTCCTAAAAGGACGGGGTTTCAAACCCATTTTTATGATGAAAGCATTTGTAGCAGGAGCCACAGGCCAGACTGGCCGCCGAATTGTCGCAGAATTGGTCAAGCGAGGAATTCCCGTGCGCGCTTTAGTGCGAAATCTAGAGACAGCGAGGCAAATTTTACCGCCGGAGGTAGAGTTAGTGACTGGGGATGTATTAAATGCGACTTCTCTGGGCGATGCCATCGGGGACAGTACGGTGTTGCTGTGCGCGACAGGAGCGGCCCCGGGTTTTGACCCGACAGCGCCTTACAAGGTGGATTTTGAAGGTACTAAAAATTTGGTGGATGCAGCTAAGGCTAAGGGAATTGAGCATTTTGTGCTCGTGACTTCTCTGTGCGTCTCTAACTTTTTTCACCCGCTGAATTTGTTCTGGCTGATTCTGGTTTGGAAAAAGCAAGCCGAGGAGTATTTGCAAAAAAGTGGCTTGATTTATACCATTGTCCGTCCGGGCGGTCTCAAAAATGAGGATAATTCAGATGCGATCGTCATGAGGAGTGCGGACACACTGTTTGAGAGCAGCATTCCCCGCACCAAGGTAGCCCAAGTGTGCGTGGAAGCGCTGTTTCAGCCGGCTTCTCGCAACAAGGTTGTGGAAATTGTGGCTAAGTCGGAGGCTCCGCATAAGAGTTTTGAGGAGTTGTTTGCTGCTGTGATTTGATTGAATTAGGCTCGCTTGGGTTCGGTGCGTCAGACAAAAAACACTTTGATTTAGATCTGAGATGTTGCACCATTGTCAATAACAGGCAAGATGCCTGTTCCACAAAAAGTACATTTTCTTGTGGGGTGGGCAGGAGAGCCCGCCCAAAAAAGGCTTATCGAGAATGGTGCAAGATGTGATGTGGGTCAAAGATTGGGGCTGACGCACCCTACACCAATTTTCCGATCGCCACATCTGGCAAAATCTTAATAGTTTTACTGTTCGCCGTTGAAATTTCCCTCTCTCAGCATGAAAACTCTCAAGTGGCCAGCTTGGTTCCCCTATCCGATTTCGTGGTTAAGGGCATTTGCTCTCGCTCAGAGTTTTAGTTTTGTCCTTCGCAGGGGCATTCCTTTTGTCAGCGACGATATCGGCTTTCTGACTCTACTGCTGGCGGCTTGGCTGATTCAGTTGCCTTTGTTTTTTATTTGTCACTTCTTAGCGGTCAAAATCTTAAATCCCTTACTAATTATGCTGCTGGGCCGCTTTGGCCTTGCGCGGAAGTTCAAGGGCCAGCACACTGGTATTCGATCGCACTTGCGAGAAGGCTTGAATGCTTTAGTAGTGCTTTTTTTTGCATTTAATCTGTCGCTGCTGGTGCAAATTGCTATTTTTTATTGGCCCGCGCGATCAATCAATCCGGCTCAGTTACTAACAGGAATATCTACTCTGACAAATGTTGCAGTAGCCGGTGAATTCGATTTCTGGCTCATCAAATTGGCAGCGGTTTTATCGAGTTTAACGCTGTTAGCCGCGCCACTATATCAATACGATTTTCGGGTGCGCCGGATGCGGGCGGCTCGAAAATTAGCCGAAATTGCCGAAATGGAAATGAGTTGGCTAGAAGCTGAGAAAGTGGCCCGTCGAAAAAGGAGTTTGCTGAGGCGATCGGAAATTCAAATCCTCGGATTTCTACTTTTAATCGGGGCTGTGATTGGTGGCGGTGTTTTTTTGGTTGCCAGTTTGCCTCCAAATCAGCAGTTGTTGCAGTCGGTAAGCGGGGTGAGAAAAGTGCCGCCGCTGGCTATGAAAACCGGCGATCCTTACCTTCGAGCCCTAATGCGTACTATTTCTGCTAGCGAGTCGAATGTTTCTCGACCTTATCACGTTGTTTACGGTGGCAAATATATATTAGATTTGAGCCGCCATCCTGACTGGTGCGTGAAAATTGTTAATGGCCCGAATCGGGGCAAGTGTACTACGGCCGCGGGCAGATATCAATTTCTGACTACCACTTGGAAGGAGAAGGCTAAGCGCTATCAGGCCCGTCCTGCTAATTTTTTATTCTGGGAAGATTACAGTTTTGAACCCGAAGATCAGGATGCTGTGGTTTATGCTTGGTTGAGCGATCGCAAGTTTTGGAAAGCTGATATTGCTGAGATGTTGCGGCAGGAAAGATTAACTGAGGTATTGCGGATGCTTTCGGGAACTTGGACGAGTTTGGGATATGGAATTGAGAACAATTCTATGAGTTCTAGTTTGCCGAAAGTCTACCGGGAAATGCTACGGGAAGAATTGGCAAATGCTCGTTCTTAGGAAGTTAACTGTTGGCTGTTGACGGTTCACGGTTGACTGTTGGCTGATGACTACTTCAATTTTGGTAAAAATGCGGGCAAACATTTGTACAATTCTAATCCCGGCCCAGCTTGCAGCGGATAAAGCTTGTCGAAATTAATCGGGTTTCCCGGTGCTAATTTCCACTGGGTTTCCTTTGCTGTTTTCGGGGAAATTTCGATCGCTACCGTGATGTTAATAATGTTGTTGTGCTGGGGGATTCCCCGGAAGCAGTAACTTTTTCCCGTGCGTTTGTCGAAATCGCTGCCGGTGATGTATCTATCTCGTTTACGAAATTGGATTTCTCTAAAAGGTCGATCGATCCCTGTTGAGTCTCGGTAGCGGTAGTCTCCGTCGGGCAAGCTTTGGACAGTCGGCCTGATTTGAGATAGAACTGTGGGTGCTGCAAGAGTTAGGAGAGTGAATTTTAAAATTGGCAGTTTGCAGTCAAACATGGGCAGGGTAGGGGTAACTTATTAAAAATAGTAACAATATATAGCCTTTCTCAGTAACATGAGGTGCACGCTTGATAAGCGGGCATAGGGCATAGGGCATAGGGCATAGGGCATACCTCACTTTATTGAGAACGGCTGTAGCTGAGATTTTTTAAAAGTGTAGATAAACAATAGTCCGGACTGTTTTTAGTTCCTAGTCTGAAACCCTCGATTTTCCGTTGGTAGCTGATCGCCTTGAAACCCTTATTGTACGGTTGGCAATCAAAAACTGTCCGAAGTATTGGATAAAGTGATTGAAGCACAAAGCATAAAATATTGTCAAAAACATGAAAAAATCTCAATCTCAGTCTTTAATTCTGTGGCGACAAGTAGGTGGCGTGGCGGCTTTGCAGGCAGCAATCACCCTGACTTGGATGCTTTACCGATTGTATTTACCTCAACTTTTAGCTGGATTTGGTTTTGCAGGATTCGACAGGGGTATCACAATTTTAGAGGATGCTTTGGCAGTTACGATCGAACCTTTTGCTGGCTGGCTTTCTGACAAGCAGCGTCACTGGATGGGAACTCGTTTTCCGCTAATTGTGGTTAGCACTATTCTGTCGTCTGTGCTATTTATTGCGATTCCGGCTATTTTTATTTTCGGCAATCCAGTTTCGCCCCTGCGCTGGATGTTGCCTGTGGTAATAGTAGCTTGGTCGATCGCCATGGCGATGTTTCGATCGCCCGCAGTGTCGCTGTTGGGCCAATATGCAACTCAAACGCAGTTGCCCCAAGCCATGAGTTTGTTGGTGTTTGTAGGGGGATTGGCTGCGGCGGCAAGGCCTGTTGCGGGAGATTTTATTCTGAATTTGGGGCCCGCTTTTGCTTTTGCTATTGGTTCGTTTGTATTGTTGGGTGCGGTGGCTTTTTTGCGATCGGTTAATCCTGATGCTGCGGTGTCGGAATTGCCACCGGATACTGCAATTTCCGAGAGAGTTTCTATCACAGCGCTGGGGTTAGTTGCGGTGACGGGAATGGCTGTTGCTTGGGGAAGTCGGGCGATGGGGGAACGGATTTTGCCCCATGTTTTCCAAACTCAAATCGCGGGGGTTGATAGTAAGTTGTTAATGGCTGGATTTAGCGTGGCTTTGGCTTTTGCTTCTTTGCTGGCTGGGGTAATTGCGGTGCGCTGGGGAAACCAGCGGACGCTGTTGGGTGGATTGGTAGCAACAGCCGTTTTGCTGTTAATAATGGTTTTTAGTCAGGGCTTTGTGATGGTGGCGGCGATTGTTTTGGCTGTGGTTTTTACCAACAGTTTGATTATCACCGCTGTGGTTCCTTTTGCTTTGTCTCTGGTACCTCCGCGCCGGGGAGGATTGGGCGTAGGGTTTTATTTTGGTGGTTTTTCCCTGGGGATGACTTTTTACTCTCTGGTGTTTGTGGCACCACAGGTGGTTCCTGCTGTGACAACGGCGATTGTAGGGGCGATCGCCTTTTTGCTTGCTGGTGTCTGTGTCGTCGCGGGCGATCGGCTTAAATAAACCTGCCGTGTAACAAATTAATAAGAGTTGTTATGCAGTTTAAGTTGATCCCTGTCTATCGTGAATAATTATTTCATGGTTTCATCTCTGTTACCGATCAGAGTAATAATAGAAATATTCACCAAGCCCTCAGAAATTTTACGGGCGGATATCTAGGGATTAATTGAGGATACTACTATGTTTAGCCTGACGGGAGAAACACAAAATTTAGGGCGGGTTGAAACCGAAAATTCCCAACAGGGAGACTCTATCACCTCTGCGTCCAAAAGTATCCGCAGTGTCCGATCGCGAGTTTACAAAGATGAGGCTTTGGTGTCGGCCGCGCTGGTGGGACTGCCAGCTCTTTTGGCATCCCTCGAAAGCTTTCGTGAGCGGTAAAACTTGGCTGTTCTATTGCTATATATGGCGCGTTGAGGTTTGTGATAGTGACTGCCAACCAAGCAGGGGCTGGGTTGATTGCACCTACAATCCTCCTCGATTTGAGTAGAGTTTTGCTGTACTGCGATCGAACCGAACGCAGAAACGTGGTTGTTTACACAAAAACATTTTTACAGCGCTTTGTCCTGGTATAAAAACCAGGTTTCTTGGTTTTTTGTCCGTAAGTCCTGTGCTAACAAAATTTATTGGTGAGTGTCATCGGGTGCGAGCGATGCCTCTACCTCTTGGGAGGAACGGCTTAACATAGAGTCGTGCAGGTGTTCACTGTGCTCCCGTTCTTGAGCCATTAATTCTCTGGCTTTTTCTTCAGTAGTTCCCTCGCTAGATGTTTCTAGATCGTGGGAGGAACGGTTGAGCATAGAGTCTTGCAAGTGTTCGCTATGCTGCCTTTCTCGTGCAATTAGTTGTCTAGCTTTTTCTTCTGCGTTCATGAGGAGTTTCTCCAATTGCTTGTTAGAATCTATTCTTATATTAAGATGCCACAATTTGAGGGTAAATGTAGCAGATTAACAGAATTTTTTACAAAAATTTATATGATAAAAAGTTGAGTCTGCTGGCGGTGGGTATCGGGAGCAGTGGTTGCCGAGCTAATTATTGCCAGACACCGGAAAAGATATTCTTGACTGCGATCGCAATTCGATTTAAGTCTTCCTTGAGCAGCGGCGGCCAAGAAACTCCTTTGCTTCGTCCTGCTTCAAATTGCTGCAAACCTTCTACTGACAGTAAATGCAGTGCCGAGATTAATTGTCGATCGAGCATTGGAGATTCTTGCAGCCCTTCAAACAATATTTTTAAAGCTAATAAAATCGATGTCACCTGTCCGGGTACGGGAGGCTGACCTTGTTTGAGACGCATCAGGAAGGCGTCGGGATTTTTCTTGGTTTCCAGGGCGGTTCCTTGGTCGATCAGAAAACTGCGGGCTGTTTTGTAATCCATTTGACGTGCGATCGATCGGAGTGCAATTAACTAGCTGGCATTATATCAGTTTTTGTCGCGCTCAATCTGGTAATATATTTCCATACAGGCTAAACTACAGCTACTGGTGAGGTGCGCCAGCCCTGTACCCGAAAGCTACTCGTGAGGTCGCATTGTCCTGTACCGTACAGCTACTCGTGAGGTGTGCATTGCGCACCCGAAAGCTACTCTTGGTAGTTATGGATAGGTTTTACAGAATGCAAAAATAAAACAATGGCAAAGAAGCAAGGAAATAGCCGAAAATCAAAAATTTATCGCTACTTCTGGCTGCTTTTTTTGTGTCTGAGCCTCCTGTTAGTTCCGGGTATCCAAAAAATAGCGGCCTCTATGCCATTTCCCCCACCCGCTCCTATTGAAAATAATGATACTTTTGGAGCGAGGATTCAAAGGACGATGGGGCTACTTGCTACTAGCACTCCAACAGAACGCCGCCAAGTGCGTATCCTATTTTACGGTCAATCCATCACTCTGCAAGAGTGGTCGCAAGATGTAGCGAAGGACTTGAAACAGCGATTTCCCAATGCCGATTTGATTGTGGAAAATCGGGCGCTCGGAGGATTCTCAGCCCCGATTTTAATCCGTCCCAGCGAACACGATTTGTATCCTTTTTATCCAGACTTGCTAATTTTTCACGTCTACGGAGGCGGTGAAGATTACGAAGCCATAATTGCCAATGTCCGCCGCCGCACTACTAGCGAAATACTCTTGCATTCAGACCACATAGACTGGATGCCGACAGGCAACAGCGACGATCCAGAACAAGTCAAAAGATACGAATGGCACAATACTCATTCTACTCAATGGCTGCCTGAGTTGGCCGATAAATACGGCTGCGAAATCGCGGAAATTCGCGAACCTTGGCGCAGATATTTGAAAGACAATCGCTTACAGCCACAACAGCTATTGAGCGACAACATTCACCTCAACAATTGGGGAAATTTTCTCCTAGCTGCTTTGATAAAACCGCACCTGCGATACAAGCCAAATTCTCCTCAACCGCCACAGGATTTAGTAAAAACCTATACAGTTGGCAGCGATGTTAAGTGGCAAGATGGCAAGTTGGTTTTAGAATTTGAAGGAAATAAAATAGATGCGATCGCCGATAAAACCTTCAACGGCAAGGCAATTTCTGCTAGAATTGCGATCGACGGCAAAAAACCCTCTGAATTTCCTGAACTTTACAGCATCACCAGACCTAGCGTTACTCTTGGCGTCGGTTGGCCGGCAATCATCCAAATATCCAGTCAAAAACCGCTAATCGTCGAAGATTGGAAAGCCGTGATTACTGAGATTAACAGCGACGCCAGCAAGTTTAAATTTGACGTTGTAGGTTCTAAAACAGGTTACGATGGCAGCGGTACAAACGACAAATTGTTTGTCTCAAACTCTGGCCGCGTCGTGATTGAACCGAGAAACTGGTGGCTGCAAAAGGCTTATGAATACTCGAAAAAGCCGACGCCCAAAGGATTTGAGATTTTCTGGCAGGTGCGGCCGATGTTTGTTGATTCATACCTTCCGCCCAAGATTGCAGATTCAAGTCGCGAATACCCTACAACATTGGCTGAGAATTTGAGCAACTCCAAACACACCCTCGAAATCATTCCCGAAACAGATGGGAAAGTTCCTATTCAGGCAATTCGAGTGTATCGCCCTCCTTTCTCTAATCTAACATCTAAAGTTGAGAGTTTTCAACCGCAGATATCAGCGGATGAACACGGATGAACGCTGATGCAATTTTATCAGCGTTTATTTGCGATCCGTTGCGGTTTAAACAATCTTTATGTTGGTTTTATAGCAATCGCCGTGGCGGCGCCGGGGGTTGATGATTGTTCAAACCCTTAATATTTAAGCATCTTGATGAATAATATCAATTCCGGTTATATCGGAATGATTAAACCACAGAGGACACAGAGGAAACAGAGAAAGAGAAGAGAGAGATTATAATTCTGATGTCAACGGATTTAATATCACTCCTGACTCCTGCTATAGTCGCCAAGATTATCAACTTCTCATAGTCCCCTACTGGTGAAACATCAACAGCGATATAAACAAATCCGCCACAAAAATAAACACCCACGAAGTCACAACCGCCGCCGTTGCAGCTTGACCTACTCCTTTTCCTCCACCCGCTGTCGTCAAGCCCCAACCGCAACCGACAAGGGCAATTATCAACCCAAAAATAAAACTCTTAATCACCACAGTTACTAAATCCCAAGGCCCCAAAACAGTCCGCACGGATTCCAAAAATACTGACGGTTCCAACTCATAAAAATTAACCGCCACAAACAGCCCGCCCAAAATTCCCACCGCTACCGAAAAAATTGTTAAAATCGGCAGCATGATGCAACAAGCTATCACCCTCGGCACTACTAAATAATCAACCGGATTTGTTCTCAACATATACAGGGCGTCTATTTGTTCCGTCACCTGCATTTCTCCTATCTCCGCCGCAAAGGCCGAACCTACTTGTCCCGCCACCACGCCCGCCGTTAAAAGTGGTGCTAATTCGCCGCAAAATGCCACAGCAAAAGGACCTCCCACCGCCCCAACCGCCCCAAAGCGAACCAATTCTCGCGCCGATTGAAAGGTAAAAATCATGCCGCCAAACAAGGCTATTAGCAGCACGGATCGCAAAGAATCCAGGCCTACTGTTACTAAATGTTCCATGATTTTGCGGCGGTCAATTTTGCCTTGCAGTATGCGCAACAGCACTTGGCCACCGAGGAACAGCGTCACTAAAAACCGCTGAAACCACCTGTTATTAAAGGTTTCATCTAAAGGTAGATCGTGCTTTTCTTGGTATTTTTTAACCAATGACTGATGGCTCGCGATTAATTGCAAACAGGGCTAAGCACTGCCACATAGAGATTTTCGGCAATCCTACAGCAATTATTGCACGATTTGTCAACATATATTTTCAGTCCGCCTGCCCTGCGGTTGGTGTGCTATACATTTTTAGATTTTAGATTGGCACTGATTGATTCTGTGGTAATCATCACTCATTTCCCAATCTAAAATCTAAAATCTAAAATCCTAGGACTACTCGGCAAGTAACAAGTCGATAAACTTATCCAACTTTTCATTATACTTGGAGGCTTGCTCATTGCCAATTCTCAGCAGTTCCGATATCTTCTCTTCCGAGGCATCATCAATCGGCAGCGGTTTTTCGTGGCTCAAATCGGGAGTAATCCTCAAATATTGATGTGGTCTTTCAATCGCATCATAAATTTGGATTATTTGATAATTTACAGTTTCAGCAACTCCCGTCATCATGATATGAATCAAAGGCTCAACCCACTCTACTTGACCCCAATTTTTTGCTTCTTCGTAGGGAAAATTTTTCTGAGCTTCTCTTCCAGGGATAAAATTACCATATCTTTTGCTCTCGGGCTTCTGTACTTGCGATCGTCAGGAATTCTGAATTTATTTCTAACTTCCGCATAGGCACAAAGTGCCGGGTTGTTTGCGAATACTCCCCCGTCAATTAAGGCGTAGGACTCGTTTGTCAAAGAGTAGATTTTAGCAACCTCAAAATAGGTGGGAGCTGCCGATGTGGCTCTGGCGATATCTTTAATAAAATAGTCTTCTCCTGGATATTTTTGAGCATCTATTTGATCAAAAAAGTGAGCTTTTCTCCTTTCGATATCGTAACTGGAAATTAAACACGGTTTCAGCAGTTGACTGAGTTGGCAATCTTTAAACTTTTCCCAAAAGAATTGTTCTAAGCGCTCGCTGGGATATTTCTCATCTATCAAACCGTCTATAGATCTGAGTTTTTGCCAAAATGAACTCTTAAAAATGTCGCGGCCGCTCTTAATCAAAAAATCAACAGCCTCTTGGGCTGACCACCGAGGCCTGCTGGGATTTTGGGCATCGGGACACAAATAGATGCAAGTTAAAATTCCTCCCGCACTTGTGCCCGCGATTAAATCAAAATAGTCAGCTATTCTCGCATCTGGGTTGCCGCTTTTTTGTTGCAGCTTTGACTCAATGCTAACTACAACTTGGGCGGCGATAATCCCTCTAATTCCGCCTCCATCTAGGGATAAAATCCTGGTATATTTAGCCATAACTGTTGCCTCTTCTGAAGGTTTGCTCGTTTTATAATCTCACATCTGCAAGCCTCAGAGTTCCTGCACGGCTCAATCTCAACTCTCCCATCTCAAATCTAAATTTAATTGGCGGGCTGCGATCGTATAGCGAAAAATGTATTCTACAATTTCTACGTAATTGTAGGCGGCGGCTGGCGAGTCTGCCCAGACTGTGATGCCGTGATCGCGAATTAACAAAGCGGGTACAGAAGGCGCTGAAACGGCAAAGAATTCGCAAATTTCCTTGGCTATTTTAGGCACTTCCAAATAATTTGTAAAGAGGGGGATCGACACCTGCGGGTTTTCCTCCCACACCCCCAAACCTTTGAGCATTTCGATCGCGGGTAAAGGCACTGCATCTCCTGTTGTTAGCCGAGAAACTAAATTTGCCTCGATCGAGTGAACGTGATAGCAAGCTTTAGCGTCTGGAAAACAATTGTACACGGCTAAATGAATGCTGGTTTCGGCCGAAGGGCGGCTGTCGGCAACAGGTTGCTCGATCGGGGCGCCATGTGAGTTCATTCTGATAAAATCTTGTTCAGTTAACTGCCCTTTCGCGCGGCCGCTAGCAGTAATCCAAAAACTGCCATCTGGTAAGCGGGCTGAAAGATTGCCAGCAGTCCCAACCATCCAACCGCGATCGTAAAAATGTTTGGCTGCTGCAATTAAATCCGATCTCAAATCGCCACTCATTCTTGACAAATCCTCAGCTTTTGATCTACCTGTTAGGTTAATAGGAATTGCACTAGCCTATGTAAACAACGTAGGGTGAGCCATGCAAACCTTACTGCCACTCTAAATGTACCTCTCCGCACCTTACCCATACATATAGCGTAGAGTCGGATTTTTTTGGCGAATTTCTAGTTTAGTTTCAATTCCATTTCTGGGACAAACTTTCCAACACGTCAAAAAAATTATCCCATTTAGTATAAGGCTTTTGCTGTTCGTCTAGATACTCGGCAAGCCGATCGCGCGCAAACACCGACGAAGCCTGCAAAGCCATGTTAAAATCCGTCAGCGAATCTCCGATCGCCACCTGTTCCTCGGCGGGGTGCTGGCCCATCATCTGCACCTTAGACACCAATTCCGTATCTCCTTCAAACTCAGAATTGACTTGCAAGCGAGGGCCGCTAGCGTCCACATCCACAGCGTAAATAACGCTCGCCCGGTTTACCAAATCGCCCATTACCGTCTCTACCATGATCCGAAGACCACCGGAAATGATCACAAAATCCACCTTTCGCTCGTCCAAAAAATCCAGCAATTCCACCAATCCCGGTCGCATCAGCTTTCCCCTAGAAAATTCCACAATTTCCCCGTAACATTCCGAGGGAATAGACTCTAGTAACTGCCGCACTCCCGATCGCAAACTCAGCCTTCTAGCGTACATTTCAGGCATCAGTTGAGAAGAGAGTTCCGGTGCGAAATGCTTGAGCATTGCCACAAAAGTTTCTTCAACGGTTATCGTGCCGTCAAAGTCGCAGAATACCACCCGTTTCTGATTGTTCGGGGTTGGAGATTTTTGCTGGTCATCGGTCATTGTCAGTCGCACCTTTCGAGAACGGGAAAAGTTTACCAAAATAATTGGGTTTAAAGCCCCGTCCTTGTAGGACGGCTTTCTGTGCTATACTTACGCTAACACGACAGGCGTAACTATGTTAGTATTTGAGGCAAAACTTGAGGGAACGCAGCAGCAGTACCAGAGGCTAGACGAAGCCATCCGCACTGCTCGCTTTGTTCGCAATAGTTGTCTCAGATACTGGCTCGACAACTTGGGAATCGGCAAGTACGAGTTAAGTGCCTACTGCGCTGTCCTAGCCTTAGAATTTCCCGCTAGCCGCTAAACTCAACTCGCAAGCGCGTCAGGCTACGGCACGAAAGAGCTTTTTTTGCAATTGCGCGGTTCTACGACAATTGCAAAAAAAGCAAACCAGGGAAAAAAGGCTTTCCGCGCTTTAAGAAACATCAGACTCACGGCTCTGTTGAATATAAAACAACAGGTTATAAATTGTCGTTCGATAGACGTACTATCACTTTCACTGATGGTTTTGAAGCCGGAAGCTTTAAGCTGTGGGGAACTCGCGACCTACACGTATATCAATTAAAGCAGATTAAGCGAGTCCGCGTAGTTCGTAGGGCTGACGGTTACTATGTGCAGTTTTTGATAGACCAACAGAGGTTAGAAAAGAGAACACCAACTGGTAAAACACTAGGTTTGGATGTTGGCTTGACGCACTTTTACACCGATTCAGATGGTCAAACAGTTGAGAACCCGCCACGTCTCAGGAAGTCCCAGAAAGCACTCAAACGACTGAACCACCGTTTTGCGAGAACAAAAAAAGGCTCTAAAAACAGAGCCAAAGCGAGAAACCGATTAAGCAGAAAACACCTCAAAGTAAGTAGACAGCGTAAAGATTTTGCCGTGAAACTGGCAAGATGCGTAATCCAGTCTAGGGACTTGGTAGCCTAGGAGGATTTGCAGGTGCGAAATTTGGTCAAAAATAGAAAGTTAGCCAAGTCTATTTCTGACGCTGCATGGTCTAATTTCCGGCAATGGTTGGAATATTTTGGCAAAGTGTTTGGAGTGGTAACAGTCGCTGTGCCTGCGCACTACACTTGGCAAAATTGTTCTAACTGTGGAGAAGTTGTTAAAAAGTCTTTGAGTCAAAGAACGCACCGCTGTGTGCACTGCGGTGTTGTACTAGACCGTGACTCGAATGCAGCAATCAACATACTTGAGTTAGGACTTCGTACCGTGGGGCACACGGAAACGTTAAACGCCTCTGGAGACATCGACCGCTGCATTGGTGAGGTAACTCCTCAATGTAAGTCGAGTCGTGGAAAGAGGAAGCCTAAACAGTGATGTTTAGAATCCCCGACCGTTTACGGCGGGGAGGATGTCAAACAATTCATCGTACACTGTCGAGCAACTGAGCGCGATGACCAAAAACTAATAGCGGCACCCTGTTTGTTGGCAATCGCCTGCAGGATGTTATGCAGATTCTTGGAGAGAATCTTCGAGGGATTCTTCGAGGGATTCTTCGAGAGAATCTTCCAGGGAATCTTCCAGGGAATCTTCCAGAGAATCATCGAGAGAATCTTCCAGAGAATCATCGAGAGAATCTTCGAGGAATGGTTCTACCTCCTGCTTTTGGTTTTTTGTCTTTTGGGGGTTAGACTTAGCCGGCAAACAGATTAAATTATCATCCTCAGTATTAATCAAACCTTTTGATCGCAACTTACCCATCAGCCGCGTCACCGTCACCCGCGTTGAGCCGATCGCGCTACCAATTTGAGCGTGAGTCAAGGCCCAAGGCAGTCGGTAGCCCCGAACCACATCCGGTTCTGCCTCACCTCCGTAAGGTTCGCCGAACTCTTCGATCAACAAAGTGAGAAATCCCAGCAGTCGGTCTATAGTCCGGCGCTGTCCCAAAGTGCTCAGCCACAGAAGTTTTCGCTGGTGTTGGTAGCGAAACGCATCCAAAATTTCCCTGCGGAAGTGAGGCCAATTATCTAAGTCGTGCCAGTACATCCACACTACGTGAGTTTGATCGGCGTGGGCGTAAGCTTGGAGAGTAAACGGAGACTGAGCAACCAGTTCAAAGGGCTGACCTGCGCCGACGAAGCCCAAAAAAGCTTCTTCTGTAGTTTGGTCAGCGGATTTCGACTTCGTCGCCACAGTGGTAACTTGAGCGCTACCTACGAGTCGCACAGAACCTTTCTGGACTAAATACAGCAGTCCGGGTCTTGCGGGAATCCGCTCATCTTTGCTAAAAGTCCGGCAGCGGTAGTGTTCCTGGGCCCAGTCGATAATTCGCTGCCAAGTGATAAAGGGTCGATCAATAATCTGTAGAGGTGTGGAAGTTGATTGCATAGGTGAGGCTCTGGGATATATTTAATCAGTGAGAAAAACAGCTTCTGCCAGCAGTGCGATGCAAAGTGAGACCACCAACCCCCGATCGAGCTTGCACGCTCCTTAACTGTGCTGACTTTTTTTAGTTTTACCGAAACATTCAATGTAGCAAAAAATACATCACAATTGTATAGTTCAGCAAAAAATTTGTCGTAAATTTATTTATATTTAGCAACAAAATCGCTATCAAGCAGATTAATGCGATGTAGCCCCGCCCGTGGGAGCAAATCGACCATCTCTGACATCAGCAGTTTAACGTACAACAACAGTGCAAGCGGTAACAGTCCAGCGTCGCTGTTACCGTAGGAGCCGCGCCTATGAATACAGCAAATATATCGCAGTGCCCGGAAGTTACACTGAAGTGTTTCTTGCTTTCAAGGTTCCCCAGGGCGATCGCCCAGCAGGGGACACTAGGGGAAATTCCGTTAAATCGGAGTAAAGATAGTGCGCGGGTGCTGTACCTGTCTGCGATCGCCCTGAAATTGGCTAAAACTTGGCAGCAGACACCGCAGACAATCGCGGCACAGCTTGCCGAAACTCTCGAACCGCTGTGCTACCCAGATTTCGCCGTTAAAGTCGCGCCGGCGGGAATTATTGAGCTAGAGTTGACTGATGCAGGTTTAGCCGTCTGGTTGCAGCGTTTAGCTCAAACGAACCTCCCACTTCCAGAATCTCGAATATTATCTCCTGTTTTGTCAGCCGATCGGCTATTTCCGATTCAGTACAGCCATGCGCGCTGCTGTTCTCTACTGCGAATGGCCCACCGCGATCGCATAATTTCGATCGCGCAGCCCGATGTCGCTACAGCGCCGCAAGTTTGGTCCCTGGCGGCTCCAAATCCTATCCCTTGGATGGACGAGGGCGATCGACTGCGGTTAGTACATCCTGCAGAACGCAGTTTAATATCGCAACTGTTAACAGTCCTAGACAATTTATATCCTATTTCTGAGGTAAAAAACCGTGAAAAACCTGTCAATTATTTCAAATTAGCCAATAGTTTGAGCGAAGCATTTCAGATTTTTTACAGCCAGTGCAGAATTTGGGGAGAAGTTAAAATAGAACAGCCAAAACTCGCCCAATCCCGAGTTGGTTTAATATTAGCAACTCAATCTTTGCTGCGATTTATCCTCGAAAATTTGTTTAACGCTATTGCTCCTTTAGAACTTTGATTTAATCATCAGTTTTTTTTCTTGACTCCGCTCCTGCAGATACAAGTTTGTGTAGCAGCGAATTCCATTCGCCTCTTTGTCATACCACTTAAAAATAAATGCAACTTTAGGCAAACTCCCAACCCATATCCAGTCATTTCCCCTTCTCAAATCTCACATCTAACATGGCATTATTTCGGGAGGCGACCTCCCCAATTATGGGGCAATACCATTCAGTTAATACTTAAATTAGAGCCGCATTTTTGTGTAATTTTATTACTTAAACAAAGATAGCAAGGAAAATATTTAATCTCCGATTTTTTAATGTAATCATCTAAATTATTGAGAGAGTAATATCATGTCCGGTCGATTACCCTGATTCCTGTAGGGGCCCGTGAGCCAATAATATTTGCCCCTAACGGACAATCTCACAAACCCGCCCCGGCAATTGTATTATGGGCGATCGATCGCCCATGATATAAGAGCGATTTTGGGTTATTTTTTTTTCAGGACTGCATAGCCTTACCTGAACTATACTTGAGCTTACCTAGTAAGAACATGGAAAAATGCCAGACACCAGCCCTATATAATTTGTTTTTTAAATTGCTGCACATTCACACAAAAAATACCCAAACAAGTGTTAGATTAAAATAACCACCTTCAATGAGGGAGTAAGCTCGTGAAAAGAAGAGAAACAATTCAATACTTAGCTTTAAGTAGTGCTTCATTTTTCACTGCAATAGATGTGGATAAAAAATTAGTAAACAATAACTGGCTCGCGGCAAATAAGCCTAGGAAGAACTATGATTATATACTTTTATACTGGATGCCTTATGACAACGATTTATCAAGGTTTGGTCAACCCATTATTGAGATGTTAAGTAAAGGTGTGCAGAGTGACAAAGTTTTGGTATTAGTACAATCAGATCTGAGTAATGCCAAGCACCTATCGAGAAATATTATTACTAAAGGAAACATTAATGTCCAATACTTGGAAACAGCAGACAGCAGTAGTGAAAACGTCCTGAATGACTATTTGAGTTGGGCCTTATCACAATTTCAGGCAAAACATTGGGTCATTGTATTTTTAGGTCATGGTGGAAGTCTAATGAAAATTAGTCCTGATAACAATCCCAACTCGAGTTCGATATCAAGCTCAGAACCTAAATGGATGCAGCTTCCAAGAATCAGTGAAGTTGTATCTAAGTTTAATCAAGCTGTTAAGGGTAGATTAGAATTACTGTTTTTTCAAAACTGTAATCGGGGAAATATTGAAGTACACTATACATTTCAAAATATCGCTAAATATACCCTGTCATCTCAAATAATACTGGCAGCGCCAAATTACTATTATGAGTCATTGCTAAACCACCTGAGCTATTATCCAAATCTTGACGGAGGTCAAATAGCTAAAAAGATTATGGATTTTGAACCTTCGGATATGTATCATAGTTTGACACTAACTAAAAATCATTACTTTCACCAGCTATCAGAGAAACTTAATCCGGTGATAGATTCAATCCTAAGAGCCAACACTGCTGCGGTTAAAATTCAGATTAATTTAGCTTTATTCCCCAAAAAATCCAACTCTGAAAAATCTCTTATAGAAATTTATCGTTCACGTGGAGAAACCTTCGTTGACTTAGCGAACTTTATACTAAAAATCACGATACTTTCGGGTGCAGATGTAACAGCTTGCAATCGATTTTTAAATTTTTATAAAAGTTTTTTGATTGAGAGAGTGCAACAAAATGGTAAATTACTTAGCCCCAGAATTCGAGGCAGGTATCAAAAATTTTCAGGTCTGGGTTTATTTTTACCTAAAACTCGGCAAGAACTAGAAACTTATAGTTATCTAAAAATTTATTCTGACTTAAAGCTTGTAAAGCTTTTTGAGGCAGTGGTTTTCGATCCTTAGAAAAACTGAGTATCACCCGCTCTACTTAATTTAATAAAAAAATTGAACAAACTTAGGATCGCGAATTAAATAACTTACAATTTTAATTGTTATTGTGGGATGGGCGTCCCGCCCGTCGTTTTTGGACGGGCGGGA
>NZ_JANMZH010000383.1:0-24769 GCF_031383065.1 Microcoleus sp. OTE_8_concoct_300
ACCAAAAAGTCGATAATTACTTGCATCATACCAGTCGCCTGATTGTCGATTATTTGGTCGCCAAACAAATTGGGACGTTAGTAATTGGCAAAAATGCACAATGGAAAACCGAGATTGATTTAGGAAAGCAAACCAACCAAAACTTCGTCAGTATTCCTCACGCTCGACTGATTGAGATGTTGGAATATAAAGCTCGATTGATTGGAGTTAAGGTGATCGTGCAAGAGGAATCTTATACATCTAAATCAAATTTTTTGAATCTAGACCCGATTCCTGTGTACGGGCATACTGGCGCTGATGATATGGTATTTAGCGGTAAACGAATCAAGAGAGGTTTGTACAAGACATCGGTCGGTCAATTAATTAACTCCGATGTGAATGGCGCCTACAACATTTTGAGAAAAGCAATCCCAAATGCGTTTAGTAATGGGATAGAGAGCTGCGTAGTTGGGCCAATGCGGGTCAATCCGCTCAAAGTAAAAGTGAAGGGGGAGGGACTTGATGCCTCCCATGTCATGTCATAAATGACTATGCTTTTGCCAGCTATATTGGCTTTAGGAACCAGCCTCTACAAAATCAGCAATTCATCTTAAATTTTAAGAATTATGTCTTCTCAACTTGAGTGGCAACCTCAACCAATTCACAACAACGTATCCAGTCGAGCCGCGGTCTTGCAGTCATCGCTAACCTGGCATCAGACCACTTTTACGGGCATCTGGTTTGGTGCCTTTGAGTCCGACGATAACGTTCAAGATCATCCCGTCACCATGCTGACTCGCTTCGATGCGGGTGGCTTTTTCCCGCTACACGGACACCCGGGTGGAGAAGAAATTTTGGTACTCCAGGGTAACTTCGCTGATGAAACCGGTGTGTATCCTCCAGGATCTTATATGCTCAATCCCGAAGGGTTTATCCATCGTCCTTATAGCGATGAAGGTTGCCTGACATTTGTTAAATTACGGCAACATGGTGGAACCACTCGCCAGCGGGTGAAAACGAATATTTACGAGTTGTCCTGGCAGCCGGGTGCTATTCCCCAAATTGAAGTAAAGCCACTTTATGAGCAAGAGGGTTTTCATGAAAAAGTTTGGGTGGAACGCTGGCAACCAGGCACGGCTTTGTGGAACGTAGTTGAATCTGAGGTGAAAGAAATCTTTGTCATCGAAGGTTCTTGGAGTGATGAGTTAGGAGATTTCCCCCCTGGTAGTTGGCTGCGGTATTCACCCAATTCTCCCTATAGTCCGTCGTCGGCCACCGGTTGTCTGGTTTATGTTAAGACTTATCCTCTAGATGCAACGCGATTTATTGTTGGAAAAGACTTCCGACATCCTTTTGAGACAACTGAGTCTTCTGGCTAAGGATTAGCGGTAGGAATTTAAAGAATATAAATGGCTAATGACTACTAACTACTGACCTCATTAGCCATTCATCCGCCGGATAAACTCTAAGGGCAAACCATCAGTATCGGCAATAAAAGCTACTTCGTAAACATTTGGCCCGATCGCCTGTTGAGTCGGTTCTAATAAAACTTTCAAAGCTTGAAACTGGTTTGGTTGGTCTTTAGCAGCTTCCTCAAACCGCTCTTTCAGAGACTGCAACCAGCTAGGTAAGTCAGTTGTCGCCTCAGTTAAATCGAAAGATAAATGATAATATCCAACATAATGCTCGTCTCCAAAAGCATCCGGTGCGGGTTTTGGTTCCGGGATTTGAATTAGTTCGATGCGTCCGTTGAGACCTTCCATCCAACAGGCTAGGGTGTAACCTGTGGTAAAGCGATCGCTCACAGTAAATCCCAACTGTTCATAAAAGGCGATCGCCCGGTGAATGTTAGCAGTGCGAATCGAGGCGTGGTGCATTCAATTTTAGATTTTAGGTTTTAGATTTTAGATTTTAGAAGGGAAGTAGGAATTCCGGCTTGGGATTTTAGATTTTAGAGGTTAAATTCGTAATTCGGAATTAAAAACGGTCGCATCTTTAGCGCGAAAGCAATAGAGCCTTCTTCCCTCTTCCCTCTTCCTTCTTCCTTATTCCAATAAACATCGGACTGACATCCGTTACATCCGTTACATCCGTTACATCCGTTACAGAATCCGTTGCCGAACTTCCTTCTTCCTTGACTTATTCAAACAACCGAAAATAGGGATATCTAATCGGAACTCCCGGCTCTTTTTCCAAATCAAAATTAATCACTTCCCAGCAAGGGTCCTCTTGGGGATCGGGGCTAAAATCCACAGGCAAACCGTACAGCCTCGGCCGCGGCGATTCCGACTGGCCTCGCCAAGGCGTGCTGCGTTCCAAATAAGCGCTGATTAAGTCCCGATAGCGTTGGGCAACGATCACGCGAGTTGCTCGGTAGCCTTGAGTATACAGTCGATCGAGCGCTTCGTGAATTTCAAACCGAATCCCGTCGGGGTGCGTGTGCTGGCGATACCATTCATTCTCCCAGCGGCGCCAGTGCCGCCCAGACTGAAGGTGAACCAGTTCCCCCGTTTTTGGATCTGCCTCAAATGCCCCGTGACGCGGACACAAATAGGTATCCGTGAGCGTTAAAGCCGGAATTGTTTGGCGACAGTGGGGACACTGAATTTCCGGGCCAAACATTGGGTATTGCAAGGCAACTTCAATCATTTATTTGCGTCCCAGCATATTTTCTCTGCAAAAGTGCCAAATACTTTTATTATATCCCGTATCAAGAACCAGCTAATCTGCTAGAAGTATAACGATCGACCAACTAATGAGCAATCTCAACGAACCTCTGTCTGCACTTTCTTCCTATTGGCCCAGGCCTGATCTGTCCCAAGCGGCTTTTGTCGCTGAAGGCGCTGTTGTCATCGGCAGGGTAGAGGTGGCTGCAGGCGCTAGTATCTGGTACGGGGCGGTGGTGCGGGCGGATGTAGAGCGAATTGCGATCGGCTCAAGTACCAATATCCAAGATGGAGCAATTCTGCACGGCGATCCGGGAAAACCAACCGTTTTGGAAGATTTCGTGACAGTCGGACACCGAGCCGTGATTCACTCAGCTTACATTGAACGGGGCTGCCTGATCGGGATTGGGGCGATCGTCCTCGATGGAGTGAGGGTGGGCACAGGCTCTATCGTCGGTGCAGGGGCGGTTGTCACCAAGGACGTTCCCCCTCATACCCTAGTTGCGGGAGTGCCTGCCAAACGCCTGCGGGATGTCTCTGAGGAAGAAGCGGCGGAGTTGGTGGAACACGCTAAGCGTTACGAAAAGTTGGCTCTGGTTCACGCGGGGAAAGGTTCTGATTTGGGATTTGATTAGTTGATAGAATAAGATTTTAAGCAAAAAACTATTAGTTTCCAATGGCTTACACCGCGCCAAAAATCCTCACCTTTGAAACATTCCTCGATCGATATTGTGACAACTTCCGCTACGAGCTCGCTGACGGAGAATTAGTTGACAGGTCACCCACAGGCCCGCACGAAACCGTCAGCGGTAAACTAGCAACTCAAATCGGCATCGCCATCACAGCAGAAAAACTACCCTGGTTCATTCCCCGCACTTGTTTAATCCGTCCATTTTCAGACCTAGCTACCGCCCGCCGTCCCGATATTGTCGTATTAGATGAAACCGCTATTGTCAGCGAACCCCTTTGGGAAAGAGAACTTGTGATTACGCTGGGGCGATCGATTAAATTAGTTGTAGAAGTTGTCAGCACTAACTGGGAAACTGATTACGCGCGAAAAGTTGAAGAATACGCTCTTTTAGGAATTCCCGAATATTGGATAGTCGATTATCGCGGATTGGGGGGCGCGGTTTTTATCGGCAAACCGAAACAACCTACTGTCACTGTTTGCGAACTGATTGACGAAGAGTACGCGCAGCAACAATTTCGCCTTGGTCAACCGATTATTTCTCCTCTGTTAAAGAGCTGGCAAATTCGCCTAGATGATATTCTTCCCCGTTAGCCGATCGACCAAGCGATTTTAGATTTTAGATTTTAGATTTTAGATTGGAGAATTGATGAAGCAGGCGAACCGGAAACCAATTGCTTTTGGTCAACAATCAACCATCAAAAATGTTCGGAGAAATCTGGATTTGTTCGAGGGATAAAAGTTTAAAATAAAATAAAAAAAATTGTAAAGCTCGATCGAGCGCTAAAATTGATGACATGAATAACGATCGCACATCTACTCCAAACATCCCCCCCCACACCTGGAAACGTCCCATCGGCCTCGGTTGGGAGAATCCCTATACAGTCCGCTACGCAAGCAATCTCGACGACGGACCCTGGCACGGAATGCCTCTGGGCGGGTTCGGTGCCGGCTGCATCGGGCGATCGTCCCGCGGCGACTTCAACCTCTGGCACATTGACGGCGGCGAGCACATTTTTCGCAGTTTGCCCGCTTGTCAGTTCAGCGTTTTTGAAGAAACTCAAGGCAAGAAACAAGCTTTTGCACTGTCCACTGAACCGCCTACCGATGGCAGTTTATCTAGTTGGAAATGGTATCCAAAAGAAGGAAGTTCGGCAACGGATTATGTAACGGATGTAACGGATGTAACGGATGGAATTCTGAAGGCAGACGGAAGAAGGGAAGAGAAGGAAAAATTTCAATCTTCGGGGACTTATCATGCTTTGTATCCGCGCAGTTGGTTTGTTTACGAAAATGTGTTTCAGGCTCAATTAAGCTGCGAGCAATTTTCGCCAATTTTGCCGAACAATTATCAGGAAAGCAGTTACCCAGTTGCCATGTTTGAATGGGTAGCGCACAATCCTACAGATGCGCCGATTACTCTCAGCATCATGCTGACTTGGGAGAATATTGTTGGTTGGTTTACTAATGCCAACAAGTCGCCGAAAGTGATGGTGCGAGATGATGGTAGTCCATTTTATGACTATCAACCCAGGTGGGGAGAAAGTGCCGGAAATTTGAATTTGTTGGTGGAAGATTTTCACCGGATCGGTTGCGTGATGACGCGGTTGACTGCTGAGGACGAACCGCAAGAGGGGGATGGACAATGGGCGATCGCAACTATTACTAATCCAGCGGTAGAAGTATTCTATCAAACTCGCTGGAACCCGGCGGGGAATGGCGACGATATTTGGCGCAACTTTTCTGCTGAAGGTTTCTTGTTGGATGACAAAGACGAGACGGCAGCAGCCGCAGGAGAAGAGTTGGCTTGTGCGATCGCAGTTCGCTTTACTATTCGACCGGGAAAAACTCGCAAAATTCCCTTTATTATAGCTTGGGATTTGCCCGTTACTGAGTTTGCATCGGGAGTTTGGTACTACCGTCGCTATACAGATTTCTTCGGCCGCAACGGCAAAAATGCTTGGCCGATTATTCGCACTGCAATGAAGCATTCCGATACTTGGCGCGAAAATATTGAAGCTTGGCAAAAACCAATTTTAGAACGGAAAGATTTGTCAGATAGTTTTAAAATGGCTTTGTTTAACGAGTTATACGCCCTGACAGACGGCGGTACTCTTTGGAGTGCGGCTGACGAACGCGATCCGAAGGGTCAATTTGCGGTTTTGGAGTGCATTGATTACCGCTGGTACGAAAGTTTGGACGTGCGGCTTTACGGTTCTTTTGCTTTGTTGATGCTTTGGCCAGATTTGGAAAAGTCGGTAGTTTTAGCGTTCGCTAGGGCAATTTCTGCCGGAGACGATACGCCGAGAATTATTGGTTGGAATCAAGCTTCGGCTATTAGAAAAGCTGTCGGTGCGACGCCACACGATTTAGGTGCTCCTAACGAACATCCTTGGGAGAAAACGAATTATACTAGCTATCAAGATTGCAATTTGTGGAAGGATTTGCCTTGCGATTTTGTGTTGCAGGTTTATCGGGATTTCCTGTTGACTGGCGGCACAGATTGTGAGTTTCTCCAAGAGTGTTGGCCGGCAATTGTTGAGGCTTTGGCTTATCTGAAAACTTTTGATGAGGATGGGGACGGAATTCCTGAGAATTCGGGAGCACCGGATCAGACGTTTGATGACTGGCAAATGCGGGGGATAAGTGCGTATTGCGGGGGTTTGTGGTTGGCGGCGCTGGAGGCTGCGATCGCGATCGGCGAAATCTTGGAAGATGCAGCACCGCAGATAATTCCTAACCCTCAAGCAAAGATAGCATTATATCACAGTTGGCTCCTACAAGCAAGACCCAGCTATCAAGAAAAACTGTGGAACGGTCAATATTACCGTTTGGACAGCGAGAGTAATTCCGAAGTGGTGATGGCCGACCAACTGTGCGGTCAATTTTACGCTAAATTGTTAGGATTACCGGATATTGTGCCGCCAGAATGTGCAGTCAGTGCTTTAGAAACTGTGTACGAATCTTGCTTTTTGAAGTTCAATGAGGGGGAGTTCGGTGCGGCGAATGGGGTGATGCTGAACGGTTCGCCGGAAAATCCCAATGCAACTCATCCTTTGGAAGTTTGGACGGGGATTAATTTTGGGTTAGCCGCTTTTTTGGTACAGATGGGAATGGAGGAGAAAGCGTTTAAATTGACGGATGCGGTGGTGAAGCAGATTTATGAAAATGGGTTGCAGTTTCGCACGCCGGAAGCGATTACGGCGGGGGGGACTTTTCGGGCGAGTCACTATTTGCGGGCGATGGCGATTTGGGCGATTTACGGGGTGTTGACCAATTTTAAATAGGGGAAAAGGTATATAGCAATCCTTGCAGGAGTTGTAATTTTTTGACCCCACCCCAACCCTCCCCGAACCCGCGGGGAGGGAGTGAGAAATTCACAAATGATTTAGAATTGCTATATTATATCAAATCCCTTAGCATCGTCCTGTATTCATCTCTCTGTTCTCGAACTCTGCGTTAAGAGCGTACTCTGCGGTTTAATCATTCCAATGCAACCGGAATTGATATTAGTTGGTGAATCCCACTAAAATTTTAAAAATTTAAGCCTTAGACCCCATTTTTAGCAAGGAAAACGGTTAATTTTACTATCGCTAAAATTGACCGTAAAAATTTTTCGCGTTCGAGGAAGACATTAATGTTTTATGCTCAAATTTTAGCATAGCTCAAGTTTGAGCATGAAACAGCCCTGGGATGTGAGGGGGATCGAACTCGGCTATAAACGAGAAAGACAAAGGATTTGAGGCGATTGTTGACACCAATGTAGTCGGCACCTTACCCCTATATAATTAGGAATGATAGGAAATTTCAAGATCAAATAGAAAAATGTCAAATCCCTTGCTTTCCCTCAACTACGAACCCGCGATAGAATCCCTCGGCGACGACTATTTTGATGAAGTCCCTGCAGCCGATTTTCCCCAGCATATTCTCCGCTTCCGCAACGACAAATTATTGCCGATATTGGGTTTAGACCCCGCACAAGTAACCGACCAACATTTTATAGAAGCGTTCGGCGAATTTCACTGCGTGCGTCCCTTTCTCGCACTCCGCTATCACGGCTATCAATTCAACGCATATAACCCCAATTTAGGTGACGGTAGAGGCTTCTTATACGGCCAAGTTCGCGGTACTGACGGCAGACTTTACGACTTCGGCACTAAAGGTTCAGGCCGCACTCCGTACTCGCGGGGCGGTGACGGTAGACTCACTCTCAAAGGGGGAATTCGCGAAGTTTTAGCCGCCGAAGCTTTGCACCGATTGGGAGTTCGGACATCTCGCTGTTTTAGTTTAGTTGAAACTGGGGAGGCTTTGTGGCGAGGGGACGAACCATCTCCGACGCGATCGTCCGTAATGGTACGTTTCAGTCATTCTCACATCCGGTTTGGAACTTTTGAAAGGTTGCACTATATCCGCCGCCCGGATTTAATTAAAAAACTTTTAGATTTTGTTATTGAATATTACTATCCTGAACTGCATTTAGAAGCAAGCAAGGCTGGTCTTTCTGCGCCGGAAAAGTATGCGCTATTTTATGCAGATTTAGTCCAGCGAGTCGCTGAATTAGTTGCTCAGTGGATGGCGGCAGGATTTTGCCACGCTGTGCTGAATACTGATAATATGTCGATTACTGGAGAAAGTTTCGATTACGGACCTTTCGCTTTTATCCCAACTTACAAGCCGGAATTTACAGCAGCTTATTTTGACTATTATGGTCTTTATTGTTACGGCAATCAACCGTTTATTTGTAAGGGGAATTTAGAGAAGCTTCAGGAACCGCTAGCAGCGGCGATTCCTCAAGCTGATATGGATGCTGCTTTGGAAAAGTTTGGCGATTATTATAATGCAGCTTATCGGCAGTTGATGCTCAAGAGATTGGGATTTGACGATTTGCCAGAAGCTGATGCTGATGAGTTGTTGAAGGTGACAATTAAAATGCTGGCGGAGTCTCAAGTTCAGTATCACGATTTCTTTTTTGAACTGCGAAGACAGTTCGATCGCACTTGGCGAGATGATGCTAGTCAAATTTTTGCTGAGGCGGAACCGGCGGACTTGATAGCACCTTGGCGGCAGTTTTATTATCACGTTTTGCAAAGTTTGTCAGCGGATGATATGGACAAAATGGCGGACAGGTTGCTCCGGCACAATCCCGAACAATCGCTGTTGAGACCGACGATTGAGGCTGTTTGGGAGTCCATAGCTATTGAGGATAATTGGGAACCGTTTTATGAATTGGTTAAACGGCTTCAAGACCCAGAAAATTGATTGATAATAGCTGGCATTAATAGCGCTCCGGGGCGGGTTCATATCAATTCCGGTTGCACTCCTTATGATGGGGAGTAGTCCGTGGGGGAATGTGGAATTCTTGACCGAGACTTGATCATTCCCATCCCACCGGAAACGATATCACCGGCATTTTCTGTTGGTATTAAAGATTAGCGTGAACCCGCCCCGGAGCAATCTTAGATTATAAAAATCTGCCGCATAAGAAATCTAACACCGAGAAATAATGACTAATGACTAATGACTAATGACTAATGACTAATGACTAATGACTAATGACTACTTGAGCTTTTCAATCTCAAATTGTGCATCTTTGTAACCGCCAGTAAGTCCTTGATCGAGAAACATTTTGCCGGCTTTTTCTAAATCGCTAATAGCTCCTGCTTTGTCTCCCAATGAGCGGCGAACCTGGCCTCTACCGTAGTAAGCAGCAGCATAATTCGGACTGATCCGAATAGCTTGCACGTAATCTGCGATCGCACTATTGTAATTATTTAACTGGTGGTAAATCTTAGCCCGATTGGCGTAAGCTTCAGCATTGTTGGGATTGAACCCGATTGCTGCTGTAAAATCTGCGATCGCCCCCTGGGGGTCCCCCCCTGCGCTGCGAGCTAAACCACGATTGTTAAAAGCATTATAATCATTCGGATTCACTTTCAGCGCTTGAGTGCAATCGGCAATTGCTTTCGGATAATCCTTCAAATTTAAATAAGCAATGCAGCGATTGTTGTAAGGAACCCCATCGTC
Source organism: Microcoleus sp. OTE_8_concoct_300 (assembly GCF_031383065.1). Taxonomy (NCBI): domain Bacteria; kingdom Bacillati; phylum Cyanobacteriota; class Cyanophyceae; order Oscillatoriales; family Microcoleaceae; genus Microcoleus; species Microcoleus sp. OTE_8_concoct_300. The sequence goes on from NZ_JANMZH010000383.1 coordinate 9,358, forward strand.
ATCGTTCAGCGAAATTGCCTGAGTGCAATCGTCAATTGCCGCTTGATGCGCTCCCAAATTCAACTGCGTGCTGCAGCGATTAGCGTAAGCATCTGCACTCTTAGGATCGATCGCGATTACCTGAGAATAATCCGCCAAAGCTCCCTGATAATCTCCTAGGTGAAAGCGAGCTCTCCCCCGACTGTAGAAAGCATCAACATTCTGAGGATCGAGTTTAATTGCTTCAGTATAATCTCCAATGCCCCCCTGCAAATCTCCGCTCGCAGCGCGAGCCAACCCCCGGGAATGATAACCTTTAACAAGGTTCGGCTCCAACCGAATTACTGCGTTAAAATCCTGAATAGCCGCCTTGTAATCTTGCAGTTCTAAATAAGCAACTCCTCTTTTATAATATGTATCAGCATCATTGGGCTGGAGATTCAAAGCTTGAGTGTAATCCTCTATCGCCCCGCGCTTGTCGTTAAAATCGTGACGGGCTAGCCCTCGGTTAAAATAAGCCTCAACATATGTAGGCTTGAGAGCGATCGCCTGAGAATAATCGCCAATTGCTTCTTGATACTTTTGTAAATCATAATTAGCATTACCCCGCCCATAAAAACTCTCCGCCTTGTTAGGATTCAATTGAATTGACTTATTAAAAGCCTGCAAAGCTGCCGCCGCATCTTTCTTGCCAGAGTTTTTTACTCCCTGATCGTAATATTCCTTAGCTTTAATCGGATTCGGGCGGCTCCAATAATTAAACAGAAGTATCAAAACTATTGCCGCCCCGAAGCCAGCCAAAAGCAGCACCCAAACCCGATTTCCCAAACGTAACGCAACACTATTTGAAGATACTAAGCTCGGAGAAATACTTTTCTTTTGAGCCTTATTTCCCGGTTCTTGGCGGTGCCTCAACTTGCTGATAGCTTCCAACACTTCCTCAGCAGATTGATAGCGTTGGCTAAATTGGTGACAGACCATTTTGTCAATTATATTTCCTAGTCCCACAGAACATTGAGCTCGGTTTCGCCACACAATTTCCCCCGTGTGAGAAGGACTCGGATCTTGCAATTTTGGCAAATCCGTACCGGGCAAACCCGTGATAGCTTGGACTGCCATCATCCCGACTGCATAGAGGTCGCTGCTAAATTGCGGGTTGCCTTGAAATTGTTCGATCGGCATATAAGCCGGAGTTCCAGTAGCAATGGTGCGCGGAAATTCTGTATCGTACTCGCTGACGTGATTCGCGACTTCTTTAACCGAGCCGAAGTCTATTAAAACTAACTTGCCGTCTGGTTTGCGGCGGATTAAGTTGGAGGGATTAACATCGCGGTGAATCACTCCCTGAGAGTGTACGAAGGCGAGAAGTTGTAACACTTCTTCCAACAGATCGAGCACTCGTTCTTCCCGCCAAGGTTGACCGGCCACAATTTCCCTATTCAGGGCGTGTCCTGGCACAAATTCTTCGACGAGGTAGAATTGATTGGCTTCTTCAAAATAAGCGAGCAAAAAGGGGATTTGAGAGTGTTTCCCCAGTTTTTCTAATATTTCTGCTTCTTGTTTAAATAAGCGGTAAGCTGTTTTGAGAACTGTGGAAGTGTTGCTGGGAGGGCGCAGTTGTTTGACTACACATTGAGGGTTGCCCGGGCGGCGAGTATCGACAGCTAAATAAGTTTGTCCGAAAGCTCCTGAACTGAGAATTTGCACTACGCGATAACGCCTGTCTAAAAGTTGACCAACCATGTTCATATCGGGAATTGGGAATTGGGACTTGGTGATTGGAAATTTGGAATTGCTGATGGGAAATTTGGAATTGGTGATTGGTGATTTTGCCTTCTTCCTTCTTCCTGATTCATTTTTCATTCTTCATTTTTCCTCATGACTAATGACTCATGACTAATGACTCATTAGTCATGAGTCATGACTAATAGCTTATTTAGGATCGTTCATTTGTGCTTGTGCGTTTTGGAAACCATCGGCTCTTCCTTGTTCTAGAAACAGCGTTGCAGCTTTCTGAAAATCCTCGATCGCCCCAGGACGGTCTTTGAGTTGGCGACGGACGAGGCCTCGGCTGTAAAAAGCGCTAGCATTGTTGGGGTTGAGCCGCAGCGACTGAGCAAAATCCTCAACCGCTAAAGGGTAATTTTTTAGTTCTGAGTAAATAGTACCGCGATTGCTGTAAGCTACTGCATCGCTGGGATTGAGCCGAATTGCTTGAGTAAAATCTTCCACAGCCCCCTGCTTGTCTCCCGAAGCCGAGCGAGCTAATCCTCGATTGCTGTATGCTTTGGGATTGTTGCCGTTGAGTCCGATCGTCAAACTGCAATCCTCGCTGGCCTTTTGAAATTGTTTTAAATTCAGATAAGCAATGCAGCGGTTGTTGTAAGCTGCTTCATCTTTTGGATCGAGGCGAATTGCTTGGGTGCAATCTGCAATCGCTTTGTCGTAGGTTGCCAAATTTAAGTAAGTGCTGCACCGATTGGTATAAGCATCAGCTAGCCCTGGTTCCAATTCGATCGCCTTACTATAATCCTCCATCGCTCCTTGATAATCTGCCAGGTTAAATCTCGATCGACCACGACTGTAGTAAACGCCAGCTTGTGTGGGGCTAATTTGAATCGCTAGGGTAAAATCTGCCATTGCTCCTGTTTTGTCGCCGGAAGCTGAGCGAGCTAAACCCCGATTGCTGTAAGCTGTAGCATCGTTGGGCTTGAGCCGAATTGCTTGAGTGTAATCTTCAATGGCCGTGCGGTAGTCGCCCAAATCGTAGTAGGCTAAACCCCGCTGAGAGTATGCGTCACCGTCGCTGGGATTCAGTCGCACTACTTGGGTGAAATCTTCCACGGCCCCCCGCTTGTCGCCGGTCTCGAGGCGGGCCAGACCTCGATTGTAGATGGCTTTGGTGTGGCCCGGATCGACTTTAATTGCTTGCGTGTAATCCTGTATTGCTTGCTCGGTGGCGCCCATGTCGTAGCGAGTGTTGGCTCGCTTGTAGTAAGTTTCCGCATCGCTGGGATTCATGGCAATCGCTTGGGTATAATCGGCGAGCGCACCTGTTTTGTCCCCTTGCTGCGCCTTGGCTACGCCGCGGGCTAACAATTCTTTTGCCCTCGCTGGACTTTGACTCTGCCACAAGTAAATTATGAGTGCTATCAAGATTAAAGTGGAGGCTGTTGCAGCCAACAGCAGCAGTCTGATTTGGCGCTGTCTCGACGGTTTACTCATAGCGTCCATGATGATTGTGGCTGGCGGCGGTTCAACCTCCCATTTTACGGCGATTTGTTTGAGGTCTGCCAAAACTTCCGCGGCTTCCTGATAGCGTTCCTCGTAGTCTGGGCGCACCATTCGATCGATAATATCTGCTAGGGCAGGTGAACAAGTTGCCTGGTTTCGCCAGGGAATTTCGCTTTTGTTGTTTTTTAAGGCACTCAGTTTCTTGGGTGAGAGTCCCGTCACCGCAAGCTGGGCGATCGTACCTAGAGCGTAGATGTCGCTATTGTAACGGGGGTTGCCCATCGATTGCTCGATCGGCACGTATAACTCCTGCGTCGCCAAATCCTGTTTTTTTGCCTCATGCCGTTTAACAGAGTTCGGGGAAGTTTGCGCCAACAAATGACAATTAGCGACTTCCGGGTTAATTTCTTTGTCTAAGCTAAAGTCAACCAATACAAATTTGCCGTCTGACTCGCGCCGGATAGCTCTGTCTGGTTGAATTCTGCGGTGAATGAAACCCTTCTCGTGTATGAAGACCAAAATTTCTAATATTTCTGATAGCAGAGCAATTACTTTGTCTTCAGCCCAAGGTTCACCGGGTTTTAGTTCTTGACTTAAAGGTGATCCGGCAATAAATTCTTCTATTAAGTATAAACTTTGATTTTCCTCAAAATACGCCAATAATTCGGGGATTTTGTCGTGTTTTCCCAATTTCTCAATTATTTCTGCGTTTCTTTGAAATATAACTTTGACTAATTCTGGAGTTTGCGAACTTGTGCCGGGAAGCCGCATTTCTCTAACCGTGCATTGCGGATACCCGGGACGGTGAGTATCTGCTGCTAGATAAGTTTTTCCCACCTCACTTGAGTCTGTGACTTTAATGATGCGGTAACGTCTGTCTAGAAGTTGACCAATCATGTGATAGCCCTCTACCCTGTTAATGTCCCATTATTGCATGAAATCCGGATAGCCAAAATATTCGGCGGAGTAATTTAAGTTCGATAGAGCCGTGACTCCCGCCCAAAAACGGATACAAGTTTCCTACAGGAGTCGTAAGCCTCCCCAAATTTTAGACTCTTGTTCAACATCCCAGATTCATCGGTGGAGTAAATCTCAAATCTCCACTCTCAACTCTCAAATCGACTGACTGGCCTGCAGGGGCGATCGGATTGGCGCTCCAAGCCAAGCACGGCGGCCGCCCTCTTCTAATATCTAAAAAAAAATAGCTGAAATTGTTTATCCTGTCAATGAGATAGGTATAATTTAACAACCAAGCCGGAGGTCTGTCAAATGAACGTACAACTGCTTGAATCCCTAATTCAAGTTATCTTGTCTCTCTGGGCAGACGAGCAATTAGCACTCTCGGTAAAGATATTACCAAATATCCCCTACCATTCGCCCCGGAAACTCGTGCAGCTTGCCCTTTCCTGGCGGCTAGTTTAATTTTTTGAAGGACGAACTTTCTTATTTCTACTCTCGAAGACCCAGAAGCAATTGCCTGATACTCAAAAACAGGAGATTGAGAGAACTTTTGAATGTGTGAATAATAAAAATGTCTGAATCACTAACAAAAGGAGGAACGATCGCAGCGATCGCCACTGCCATAGTTCCCCAACAAGGCAGCGTCGGCATTGTGCGAGTTTCCGGTTCCGCAGCCTTAAAAATTGCCGAAACTCTGTTTCGCGCCCCAGGACGGCAAATCTGGGAGTCTCACCGCATTCTTTACGGTCATATCCGTCGCCCCAAAACTCAAGAATTAGTCGATGAAGCTTTATTGTTAATTATGAAAGCGCCGCGTTCTTTTACTCGCGAAGATGTGGTGGAATTTCACTGTCACGGCGGTATTATAGCCGTGCAGCAAGTCTTGCAGTTGTGTTTGGAACATGGGGCGAGATTGGCGCAGCCAGGAGAGTTTTCGCTGCGGGCTTTTTTGAACGGGAGGCTCGATTTAACTCAAGCTGAAAGTATTTCAGATTTGGTAGGAGCAAAATCGCCTGCTGCTGCACAAAGTGCTTTGGCCAGTTTGCAGGGAAAATTAGCCCAGCCAATCCGCAAATTGAGAGCAACTTGTTTGGACGTGCTGGCAGAAATTGAGGCGAGAATAGATTTTGAGGAAGATTTGCCGCCTTTAGATGAAGCTAAAACCTGTTTGGAAATAAATCATATTTTGGCGGAATTGTCAACAATTTTGGCGACGGCAGATCGCGGAGAATTGTTGAGAATGGGTTTGAAAGTAGCGATTGTTGGGCGGCCGAATGTGGGAAAATCGAGTTTGTTGAATGCGTGGAGCCGGAGCGATCGGGCGATCGTCACGGATTTACCGGGTACGACGCGGGATGTGGTAGAGTCGCAGCTTGTTGTGGGCGGCATTCCGGTGCAGGTGCTCGATACTGCCGGCATTCGAGAAACCGAAGACAAGGTAGAAAAAATTGGCGTTGAGCGATCGCGCGCAGCAGCAAAAAAAGCCGATTTAGTGTTGTTGACAATTGACGCGGAATCTGGTTGGACAGAGGAAGATTCGGAAATTTACGAACAAGTAAAGCACCGCCAGCTAATTATAATTATCAACAAAATCGACCTAGTAAAAACAATTCCCCAACTACCTTTTTTCTCTGAAATTCACCCAATAGTTGCCGCAGCCGCCGCCCTCGATCGAGGCATAGCAGACTTAGAAACAGCAATCTTAGATGCCGTCAGCGGGGGAAATTTGCAAGCAGCAAACTCAGACTTAGCAATCAACCAGCGGCAAGCAGCAGCCTTAACCAGAGCCAAAATTTCTCTGGAACAATGCACGGATACTATTAGCAACAAATTGCCTTTAGATTTTTGGACAATAGATTTGCGCGGTGCAATTCAAGCATTGGGGGAAGTTACGGGCGAAGAAGTGACAGAATCAGTGCTCGACAGAATATTTAGCAGATTTTGCATTGGGAAATAGCAATGGCAGGACTTACGTAAAACCTTTATATTGCAGGTTGACAATGGACACCTTACCGCTATAGCAATCCTTGCAGGAGTCATAAATTTTTTACCCCACCCCAACCCTCCCCGATGCCTTGGGGAGGGAGTAAGAAATTTACAAATGATTTAGGATTGCTATATAACTTGAAAATTCAGAAAATTGACTCACTCGGTTGTTTCTTTTTTTGCAGATTGAGTCGTTCATACCCTAAATAAGCAACGCCAATTCTTCAATCTCAAATCTCAAATCTCAAATCTAAAATTGACTGACTCGCTTGTTTCATTTTTTGCAGATTGAGTCGTTCATACCCTAAATCAGCAACGCCAATTCTTCAATCTAAAATCTCAAATCTCAAATCTAAAATCGATTGACTCATTCTTACGATCGAGGTCTTCCCAGACTTGTAATATAAAGCACAGCCTCACTCGCAGGAATACCGAGAACGTCATTGACGCGATCGTCAAAAAAGCCCGCGATACCGCTGACACCCAAACGCAGTTGAATAGCTGCTAAATTTAACCGCTGGCCCAAATGACCCGCGTCCATATGCAAATAGCGGTAAACTCGATCGCCATATTTTGCTACAGCCCTGTTCAAATCCGCCGTGTGAAACAACAGCGCCGCCGCATCTCTGCCCAAGTCTTGCCCCAAACACAAAAAATGCAATTCCCTGCGGAAATTTTTAAACCGAATTTGGCGCAATTCTTGAGCTTTCGGAGCGTAATAGTAACAGCCTTCTTCTAACCCATTCACTCCCGAAACAGCAATAAAAGTCTCGATCAAACTTAGATCGAAATAGTCTGGAGAACCGTCTAATCCTTGGTCGATATAGTGCTGCGCCTGGTAAGTAAAATCGAGCATAGCTAGCAGCTCGCCCAAGCTCAAAGAAGCACCTGTATAACCACGGGTAGAACGCCTTTTGAGGATAGTGTTTTCTAAAGTTTCCAGGTTCACTCCCCAAGGAATCGAAGGAGTGACCGTCGAAACTTTAGTACAAAAAGGAAAGTTGTATTTATCGTCTAATTCCCCTTCACTTTCATCAAGTTTCCAGCCGTCCGCTCCGGTAGGATCAGATTCTAAATGCGTCGCTTTGTGGAGGTATCTTAATAGTTGACCTTCGGAAATTTGCGGGTAATCTGTCGTAGTGTTTCCGGGCAAAGCTGTTTTAAATTTAGGCAAATTTTGGTCAATATCTAGCAAGTCGGCTAAAGCAACTACACAAATCGCTCCTTCTTGCTCCGAGTCGATGTACAGTAATTGATTGACAGCTTCGTCGGCGAATCCTCCAATCAGGTGAGGTCGGTAATCGTTGACGGCGCAAGCTAACTCGATATTGCTCAATAAATGACCGGTGTCTAGGAAAATTCGCCGATAAGCTCGGTCTTCGTAACGCCAAGAAGAACGGAAAAAAACAGTGGTAATGGCGATCGCCAATTGGGTGTTTTCTAGCGCTGGCGACTGGAAACAAGCTGCTTGCAAGGTCGGCCAAACTTGATTGTCCCAAAAATGAACAAGTGAATGAGTTCTGCACTGATAGTTGTAAAGTCCGGCCGGCAACTGCGGAGTGCCACGGGAGATTAAATAAACCTCTGCTGGGTAGAGCCCGCCCGCCGACGGTGCCGATCGCAAATACAGGTAGCTGTCGTCTACCGTTTGCACTTTCGCCGTCAACCCGTAGCTGCACAGCAACAAGCTAGATAACCGATGCCACCAAGCGGCATCGCCATCGGCATCGGAATCCTCCGAGGAGTCTTTTAGATAAGGCTTGAGGTCAAAATACGCTCCAATTTTATATTCTTTGAACGGCACAGGTTGCTCTGTCCAATCTAGCTGTTTGCTTTTGGCAGCAATGGTTTCAGGATCGTATTTCGTCCGTTCGTGGTAGTGCTGAGCAATGGAGGGAGGAAGTTCTGGCATATTTCAGTAAATGATTGAGTTTGGTTTATCGATCGATCTTGACATTACCGACCGCTTACTGGTCGAGCTAGGCAGAATTTTACAAATATAAAAAAAATCTTAGAAAAAATGAGATCGTTGTTACACAAGCTTAACATAAAATAATGCCTAAGTATAAATACACAAATTAATACCCATTAATTACTGTTATGGATTGGCTGCAATAGCTGTCCTCATAAAGGGATGAAAATGCAAAAGCTAAGCGCTGAAGAATTGCTGGCTCAGTATGCTGAGGGCAAGCGAAACTTTAACGCCGTTGACTTAAGTGAAGATAACTTGTTTCAAGCAAATTTGGCGGAAATAAATCTTTCTGGTAGCATTCTGAGGCGAGCTTATTTGCCCTACGGGAATTTGACAGAAGCCAATCTCTATAAAACTGATTTGCAAGATGCTGAATTGGGCGACATTCAACTTTATCAAGCTAACTTGTCGGAAGCAAATTTATCAAGAGCCAATTTATCCAGAGCAAATTTGCGCCACGCCAATTTACAAGGTGCCAATTTGCAGAAAGTTAATTTGCAAGGTGCGGATTTGTACAATGCAGATTTGACGAATGCCGATTTGAGATATGCGGATTTGAGCCGAGCTAATTTGCAGAAAGCAAAGTTAACCAAAGCTCAATTAGGGGGCTGCAACTTATTTCGATCGCGCTTGGTTGATTTGTCGGAAGCTGAGTGCGATCGCACTACCATCGGCCCCGAAGGATATTGATGATGTGCAGCGGCTAGTAAGCGGGCGATCGGCTTAATTGGTCGAGATCCCTTTTTTAAATTTCTTAACATCTCTCGACACGGCGGAAAATGTGAGTTACAGTTGTAGAAATAGTCCTGGACGAATGGGTGTTCAGAAACCGGGTTTTTTACCCAATCTGCCGGCTGCAACGCGTCTTTTCGTAAAAAAACCCGGTTTCTTTGGTAAGAGTGCGTCCAGGACCCAGAAAACTTATCGCTTCGCAACATTCACAATAAAGACAATAAAAAACACATTTTTCCAGTAGAAACAAGGTAAAATTTATGAACTCTCCCGATAAAAAAGCAAGAGAACTCCGGCACAAAGAACAAGATCTGCGGAAGCGCGAACAAGAAATTAGGCTCCGTGAACTAGAAGCAGAAATCGACCGCTCAGTGCCCGAACATCGAACGACCAAGTACGAAGAACCAGACAGCCAAGTTAAGGGCAAACTCAAACAGTGGCGCCAAAAAATTATAGCCGTAGCTCAATTTACAGGCATTGTCATTGCTGTTGTCGTTGCAGTTCGAATAGCAACTTGGCTGGCAACTGCGGTGATAGTTGGAGGCATTGCTTTCATTGCTTACAAAATGTTTTTTGCAGGAGACAAAAGTTGAAAAGCCCAAGCAGGAAACTCTCAGGAAACAGCCATGAACCTTAAAGTAGAAACTAGCAACTTTCTCAACGATTTAGAGCGAGTAGCCGCAGTCCGCCGAGAAATTGCCGATCGCCTCAGCAACATCGCCACAGCCATCAACCAATCAGAATTAGCAGCAGCCGCAGCCTCGGGAAAACTCGGTTTAGAAAGCGACAGCGCCGACATCAATCTCGCCAGCAACAACTTACGTCAAGGAGTCTTTCGGCTGCTAGTTTTAGGCGATATGAAACGTGGCAAAAGCACTTTTCTCAATGCCTTAATCGGCGAAAACCTACTGCCCAGCGATGTAAACCCCTGTACAGCTTTGCTGACCATTTTGCGCTACGGTTCAGAAAAAAATGTCACCGTTTATTTCAATGACGGCAAAAGCCCCAAACAGCTCGATTTTAAAAGTTTTAAACAGAACTACACCATTGATCCCGCTGAGGCGAAACGCCTAGAAGCAGAAAAGAAACCCGCATTTCCAGATATCGACTGCGCCGTAGTAGAATATCCCTTGCCTTTGCTAGAAAAAGGCATAGAAATAGTAGACAGTCCCGGACTAAACGATACAGAAGCCCGCAACGAATTATCTCTAGGTTACATCAACAACTGCCACGCTATTTTGTTTGTGCTCAGGGCAACTCAGCCTTGCACAATGGGGGAAAGACGCTATCTAGAAAATTACATCAAAAATCGCGGATTGAGCGTTTTCTTTCTGATCAATGCTTGGGATCAGGTGCGGGAAAGTTTGATTGACCCGGATGATCCGGAAGAATTGGCAGAAGCTGAAGGGAAACTGCGGCGGGTTTTTCAAGCTAATTTAGCTGAATATTGTTTAACAGAAGGACACGATATTTACGACGAGCGAGTCTTTGCAATTAGCTCAATTAAGGCGCTCAGGTTGCGGATAAAAAACCCGGATGCGGATTTGGCAGGAACTGGTTTTCCCGAGTTTATGGCGGCACTGAATACGTTTTTGACCCAGGAAAGGGCGATTTCCCAATTGCGTCCGGCGAGGACTTTGGCGCGTCAAATTTCTGCTCGCGTCCGCGAAGCTGTTGGACGGCGATTACCATTACTCGATCGCGATGTCAATGAGTTGAAGGAAAAGATTAATTCAGTTGAGCCAGAGTTTAAAAAGCTGAGTCAGATTCGCGATGAGTTTCAACAAGAAATTATCGAAGTTAGAGATAGTAAATCGCGGGCGATCGCAGATTCTTTCCGCACCTACGTTCTCAACTTAGAAAATACCTTTGAAACAGACTTTTTGCGGTATCAACCCGACCTGAGATTTCTCGATTTCTTCAGCCAAGGCAAGCGAGAAGCTTTTGAAGCATCGCTCAGACAAGCATTAGAACAGTACATCAACGACAAACTAGCAGCTTGGACTCTCACCGCAGAACAAGAGATGAATTCAGCATTTTCGCAGTTATCGAAAAGTGCGGCAAATTACGGAGCATCTTACACGAAAGTGACTGAAAAAATCACCGAAAAACTAACGGGGCAAAAAATACCAGCAGTAGTCAGTAACTCGAACGAAGATAACTCGCCAGCTTGGGCAAAATGGGCAATGGGATTGTTCTCGTTAACGACCGGAAATCTGGCAGGCGTAGCAATGGCAGGAGCGGGTTTTGATTGGAAAAATATCCTGCTGAATTTAATCACTGTGTTAAGCGTTAGTACGATTCTTGCTAGTTTGACGGGGATTGTTTTGGGGCCACTATCTTTGGCTTTGTTGGGGATGGGTGTTGGAGTTTTGCAAGCAGACGGAGCTCGCAAAGAGTTGGTGAAAGCGATGAAAAAAGAGTTAGTGAAGTATCTGCCGCAGGTGGCTCAAGAGCAGTGGCAGCCGATTCACGATGCTGTTAAAGAGTGTTTTGATGTTTACGGGCGGGAAGTGAGCGATCGCATGAATGCTGATATTAATTCTCGGAAAGCTGAGTTAGATAATTTGCTGGAACAAAGGGAATCTCGCGAGATTAATTGTCAGGCTGAATCTGAGCGGTTGAAAAAATTGGAGGCAGATGTTTCTGCCCAATCGCAGAATATAGAATCGCTATATCAAGGTTTCCTAGCAGCCGCTACCTGAATGTTTTCTCATCCTTCAGGACTTACGAAAAAAATAGTTTGACGCGCGAATTATAAAAGTAAGGTGGGCTGCGATCAAATCAACTTGTAGGATGCTCTACTACTTTGATTATGAACGGATTATCAAGGGTGTAGGATAGGAGATCACCTTACTAATTGTGACCCTGGCGTCCAGGACTGATAATTAGGTTCTACGTAAGTTAGGGAATTATCACCTTCCCAACAATTAGGTAATCTTAAATATGCCACAACCAGAAACTTATCAAAACCTGACCGACAATCTCAAGTCAGCACTGGGTATTCTCGAACTCGACAAAAACTCCCAACTTTATCGAGATACAACCTCAATCTGCGACTATCTCGCCAAACCAACTTTTCAAATTGCTGTCTTTGGCCCGTTTAATTACGGCAAGTCAACTTTGCTCAATGCTTTGCTTGGAAATCTTGCTTTGCCGATCGACCTAGTGCCCACTACAGGTGCTGCCATTTATGTCAACTACGGCGAGGAATTGCGCGCCAAAATTACCCTGAAAGACGGCACGGAAGTTAGCGAACCGGGGACTGATGTTTTGAAACGCTACGCCATCCTTGACGACGCCAGACAAATGCGAGAGGATGTGGCGGCTGTTAATGTTTACTGTCCCCATCCATTCCTGAAAACAGGTGTGGAATTGCTGGATTTGCCGGGAACCAACGATCGGGAGGAACAGGATAATTTGGTTCGGGATAAATTGCTAACGGCTGATTTAGTTGTGCAGGTTTTAGATGCTCGCAAATTGATGACGTTAGGGGAACGGGAGAACTTAAGAGATTGGTTGAGCGATCGCAACATCAATACTGTACTCTTTGTTGCCAATTTTCTCAATCTACTCGAACCAGACGAGCAAAAACAAGTTTACAATCGGTTGTTGTTTGTTGCCGAAAGTTTTCGCTCGAACTTGCCGAACAATATCAGCAATATCTACCGCGTCGATGCTTTGCCGGCTTTGAGGGCTAGGCTGAAAGGAGATGTGGCGGCCGCCCAAACTACAGGAATTGCCACCTTTGAATCGGCTTTGCAAAGTATTGTGGCAGCTCAACAGGAACAACTAGCAGTTAAGTTGCCCAGAATTGAAGCTATAGCTACTAAAATTTGCCAATCTCTCAGAGCCAAAGCTGAAACTGTCGCAGCAGAAATAGCCGCAGCTCAAAAAAAGCACAAAGACAAAATTGAAATTAAACAAAAAGCAGAAAAATTGATATTAAAAGGCTTTCACGCCAGCGTTTCCGACTTTGAGATGTGGCTTTACCAGCCGACACTTTTGCAGCGGTATCAATCGGAAATGGCGCTGTCGCTCCAGGAAGGAAGTTTTGACGCGTGGAAGCTAAAATTTCAGCGAGAGGTGTTGAAGCAGCAGCAAACGATCGCAGAATGGGTAAATAAAGCTTGCGAATTCTTTGAGAAAGAACAGCCGATCGCACTTTTGATTTCGTTTCCTCCATCGCCGCAAGTCAGCTTACCGGAGCCGCCGCCACCTCCAGCTCAAAAGTCGATCGAGGGCGAAGTGGCTCCAGTGGCGATCGCCACCGGCTTAGGTTGGCTGTTGGGCGGGCCTGTGGGAGCCGCAGTAGTCGGCGGTGCTAGCTATATTTTGAATAAAAGAACGGGGTATGAAAAGCCGCCTGAATCCTCAGAAGCTTATTTAAATCAAGTAACGGAAATTTGCAGCGAGGCTGCTAAAAACTATCTCGCTCACTTCAGCACCGATACTTTTTCCATGCTGCAACACTACAAGGAAATCGCCGAAAAAGTTATCTGTTTTCAAGACAGCAAAGAGCCGCTACAGACCAATATTCAGCAATATCAGATACAGTTAATCAATAATTTGTTAGAAAATATCGAATCATCCCTTCAAATGACCAAATCTGTAATTAACGGCAAATGATCCGAACCGACATGGCGGCCAGTACGAATCTTCAAAACACCAATTTCTTTGCTGACTAGAAAGTGATCGATGGGAATATAAGCCAGCGGCAGAAAAGTCGGCCAAGTCGGTAAAATGCCAAAGCCCGATCGCGCATTTCGCAGTTTTGCGGTTTTTACCATATTTGTGTAGAACGGCGACCACATTGTGGTATTGAAATCCCCAACCACAATCAGCGGATTTTTTACTTGGGCCGCATACTCGCCGATGGCTGCTAGCTGTTTATTGCGATCGATAAAACTCTGCTGTTTTATCGGTACAGTCGGATGAACAAGAATCAGAGAAATGATTTTACCTTGAAATTTCACATCCACCAACAAGCTCTTTCTTTGCTTTGAAAAGGCTTTAACAGAAGCATTTTCTAAAGGCAGCTTGCTATAGATGGCACTGCCAAATCTCTCCGATTCTTGCTGGTTGGAAGAGTAAGGAAACATCTCGCTTAAAACCGATAACTCTTTTGCCCAAGATGTGCTGACTTCGACAAAAACCGCGATATCGGGTTGTTCTGCTTTAACCAGCGATATCACATCAGAATATCGTCGGTTACTCGTTAAAACATTTGAATGCAAAATCCGCAAGTTTTGTCCGGGAGTAGCTCCTGCCAATGCTGGCGCTGGAAAATACCAAGGAACAATTTCCGCCAAATTAATGATAATGCAAAATGCGCTCACCAGCAAGAATCTTTTTTTTGAGCGCACCAGAGCGAAGAATACAAAAGTAGAGAAACCAACCAGCAGATATTGTAGCTTAAAATGAGAACTCAATTCAAAAAAAATGTTAAATCTTCCTAAATAACCGACTATTGAAAATAGGGTATTTACAGTTACTGCGATAATAAACCATTTTAAAATTACGTGCTTCCAGCTAATGTTTTTGTTGGGGATGCTGTGCATCACCGCCCATTTCAGCTTGATTTTAAGGTCGTTGGTAATCGGCAATTTATCAATTTCTATTAACAGTTGTTCTGGCGGTTCCAACTCTCGCCGCTTTTGATAAAATCTTACCAGCCAGCTATCTACCACAAAATAACTAACAAAATTAGCAACAAATCCTATAAATACCAACACACCTAAACCGATCGGCATACCAAAGGGACCGCCTACTTTGACCAAACCCGACCAAACGGCTCCATCACCTGTTTTACCAGTAGCTACTATGGCTATAAATAGCATGAAAGTAGGCAATCCGATCGTGATTGTGTTTCTAATGAGATAGTCCATTATACAATTTTAGATTTTAGATTGGGAATGAATCATGCAGTTTTTAGGGCAATGCACACCCCACCTATTGACTTAAGAGCGACTTTACAAAATCGGGATACTCCTTAAATTTCATAGATTTCTAAGGGTAAGTTGTCGGGATCTCTGAAAAATGTAAAGCGTTTTTCGGTAATTTCGTCAAGGCGGATTTCTTCTACTTCTACTTGTTGGGATTTTAAGTAAGCAACTGATGCTTCTATGTCCTCAACTGCAAAAGCTAAATGTCTCAAACCGCAAGCTTCAGGACTGTTAACTCTTTCAGGAGGATGGGGAAATGAGAAAAGCTCGATCGTGTCGCCGTTTCCGACTTGCAAATCTAGTTTGTAAGAATTTCTCTCGGTTCGGAAAGTTTCTTTGATAATGGAACATCCCAATACTTCTACATAAAATTTCTTCGATGCTTCGTAATCCGAGCAAATAATAGCCACATGATGTATTGCTTTTATTTTCATATTAAAAAAGTTAGTTAGTTGCGTTTTTCTGAGATGTTGCACCATTCTCAATAAGCTTTTTATGAACAGGCAAGATGCCTGTTCCACAAAGAGTAGACCTCTTGCAAAAATAACTAGGACGGGCAAGATGCCCATCCCACAAGAGTTATTTTTTCTTGTGGGATGGGCAT
>NZ_JANMZH010000401.1:0-24087 GCF_031383065.1 Microcoleus sp. OTE_8_concoct_300
CAGTCAGTACGATCGGAAAAATCGCCTCCTCAATTTTATTAACTACTTTAATCAAACAATGGCCAAACCTTTTAAGTGGACATATAAGGGTAAAGTCTTGGCTGTTTAATAGTCTGTGTATTTACGCCGAGCTGTACTAGGCATTTTCAAAATTGCTTACCCATTCATCACTTTCTTTGTCACCTAAGAAAACAATTTGACCATTTTCTGTAGCGGGTCAACAAAATAGTAAGCGAAACACACAACAAACTTGAGGATAAGAAAAACCAGTAGCGAACTGGTCAAACGCTATTAGCCGCGAGAAAGTGCATGAAATTTCAGGAGATAGGCTTAAATTTCTTGATTTTAAGCCAATCAAAGGAATTGACCATATAACTACTGTCAAACAGATGACTTTGACCTTCCCCACGAAAAGAAGCTTTGTTAGCAGGAAGCCAATGACAATCACCGGAAGCATCTCGGATCAGGTAAAAGAAACATTGAGGAACGATTGGAAGTTCAATTTTACCGTAGCTTGCGGGGCGCGTAGCGCCATCGCCCAACCCGGACACCAGTTGCTGCCATAATAGAAAAAGCAGTCCTTCGGTTCCTTAAACCATTCGATGTGATTTTTAGTTATTTTGGCTATTTTGCTCATTAGATTTAGATGTGATTTCAGCAACAGCTTGATTGAAAGCTTCATCGGTGGGTTTTTTAATCATACCGATGGCATAAAACCATCGGAGTTGGATATTTCGTCCCCCTCGGCAGATGGTTTTCTCTGCGCTATGGCATAAATGCTGGCTCCCTCCATTCAGAAGTTGGTCGTAATAATATTTGAGCCGATCGGGCGCTAGAGGAATTGGGTTTTTACCACCAAAGGGGCAGGTGTAGCAGGGTTTTTCTAGTACATTGTAAGCACTTAAATCTCTTGCCATTGGTTTTAGGTTAAGGTTGAGTTTGACCTCTCAGTAGGATGAGAGGTCATGGGTTAGGTTAACTAAACACTAAACAGATTCTGAAATTTGATATGCTGCTAGATAGATTTTGTCGGTGCTTTGCGGGCGCTGACCTTCTATTTGGTCACTCACAGCCAGAGCTATCTTTATTCTTTGCACTTCATATTGAGAGGGAAGCACTCGGTTAGTGATGCAATACCCGGCAGTAGAATCAAAGAATCTGTTGAGGTCAGTTTCGTACTTGAGAAACTTCACAAATTCTTTCAAATCCATCTTGGTTCCTCTGAGTTTTTTCTAGTTGTCCGAAAGCAAGAAATGGGGCGTTGTCCAGACCTTGATGCGTTTCTGGACGTTAGGTGTGCTTCAATTCTTTCTTGAATTGATAAACCATGATGAGAGATAGTCATAGTTATGGAGAAAAAACATCATCGCCCAAAAGCGAAGCACTACGTTAATAGCATTTAAGTAGCTTTTAGTCAATTAATTATGTTTCATACTTACAACCAACGAAAAGCATTTTATATTCAATAAAACTGTCATTGCCAGTGATTCCTAAGTGACCACTAAGAACAATTAGACAAAGCTACAAATTGACAATCTGGTCATCATGATTTTCCTTGTCCCTGGATTGCCTGCCCGTAAGAAGCGCAAAAACTGACGTGGTAGCATTTCTTCATAAACTGCCGTGATTTTGTGAGGATACGGCTCGATATGTGATGTGAATAGCTAAGAATCGATTGAATAGATGGGCTAAGGTGAAGACAAGGGCTTCCGAAACTTAGCGAAATAAAGCCTCATCAGCATCGAATTACTAAGAAAATCTGTGGACTTGCGCTACAAATCCTTCGAGCGCACTCAAGAGTTAAGTCATCTGAATGAAAGTTTCTTTCCTCAGCGTCCGTCCTCAACTGTAACATAGATAACACTCTCAAGAAACGGCAATATTATCCTTCCACTGACAGTCAAGGTTTCTCTAGCTACGCAAGCCCCAGGTGACACGAACCCTAGTTTTACCCCTTTTTCCACATCCGGTGACTCGTCAGCTACTTCTACTTCTTCCAATCCTTGACTTTTTCGGGAAAAGATACTTAACAAAAAGTAACAAAAATAATTATACGTAATTAATTCCCAAAAATAGTAAGATTCTGGAACTAAAGCTCCTCCAAGTCAGAAAGCCCTCGAAAGTCTGGTTGCAACTCCTGCGCCAGACGGCTCGACGAATTGTCACCGTTAACCCAAGTAAAACGCCATCAACTACCGATGAAGCACACTAGCGCAAAAACAGAATATCCGCAAACCTGTATTCATAAGCTAGTTGAGGCTGTTGTGGAGCTTTCACCTGATGCTGTGGCAGTGGTGTTTGAAAATGAAAGCCTCACCTATCGCCAGTTGAACAGTCGCGCTAACTCCCTAGCGCACCACCTACAGGCATTGAGTGTCGGGAAAGAGGTGTTGGTAGGGATCTGCATGGAGCGCTCCATAGAAATGGTAGTGGGACTGTTGGGCATTCTTAAGGCAGGTGGAGCTTATGTGCCGCTTGACCCAGCTTACCCAACTGAGCGATTGGCTCTCATGCTAGAAGACACTCAAATTAGAGTGCTGCTAACCCAATCACGGTTAGTCGAGTCTCTTCCTCACCACCAAGCGCACGTTGTCTGCCTGGACACGCAATGGGAGGAGATTGCTTTCCAAAGTGAGGAGAACCCAGTCAGTGCGGTAACGCCCGATAACCTAGCCTACGTAATCTACACTTCCGGCTCCACAGGCAGACCAAAGGGAGTGGCCATGAGTCACCGTCCCTTATCTAATCTAATTATTTGGCAACGGGAAAGCTCAACATTGCCTATAGGAGCAAAAACTCTGCAATTTGCTCCTGTCAGTTTCGATGTTTCCTTTCAGGAAATCTTCTCCACTTGGTGTTCAGGCGGAACGCTAGTTTTAATCTCAGAGCAAGTGCGCGTCGATGCTTTCGAGTTGTTGCGTTTTCTCACAGATCAAGAAATCAACAGACTCTTCCTTCCCTTTGTAGCCCTTCAACAGCTAGCTGAGGTAGCTGATGCTCAGGGAGCCGTTCTGCCGAGACTGCGTGAAATTATCACCGCGGGCGAACAGTTGCAGATAACCAGACCGATCGCTAACTGGTTGACAAAGCTACAAAATTGCACTCTGCACAATCACTATGGCCCATCCGAAAGCCATGTAGTTACAGCTTTCACTCTCACTGGTTCACCTTCTGATTGGCCTGCGCTTCCTCCTATTGGTCAGCCCATTGCTAACACACAGATTTATCTGCTGGATTCCCAGATGCAGCGAGTTCCCGAAGGCGTCCCTGGGGAACTGTACATTGGTGGCATTGCTCTGGCACAGGGCTACCTAAATCGACCCGATTTAACGAAAGAGCGGTTTATTCCTGACCCATTTAGCGACTCATCACAAGCACGTCTGTATAAAACTGGTGACTTAGCCCGTTACCTAAGTGATGGTAACATTGAGTTTCTCGGTCGGAGCGACGACCAGGTAAAGATACGTGGCTTCCGCATTGAGTTGGGAGAAATTGAGGTGGCGAT
Source organism: Microcoleus sp. OTE_8_concoct_300 (assembly GCF_031383065.1). Lineage (NCBI taxonomy): Bacteria > Bacillati > Cyanobacteriota > Cyanophyceae > Oscillatoriales > Microcoleaceae > Microcoleus > Microcoleus sp. OTE_8_concoct_300. The sequence continues at coordinate 3,506 of NZ_JANMZH010000401.1, forward strand.
CTCCGCATACCCAGCAGTTCGACAGGCTGTAGTCTTGGCTCGTGAGGATGTACCAGGTGACAAACGCATAGTAGCCTACATCGTACCGACTTCCCAAGAAAGCCCTCCCCAGAAGCAGAGCGAACAGGCACAACTGCAAGGCGAACAGGTATCGCAACAGCAAAACTCGATCGGTCATTTGGTATCGCAGCTGCGGAGTTATCTGAAAGAACGTCTGCCTGATTACATGGTTCCCAGCGCCTTTGTGGTGTTGGAGGCTTTCCCCGTAACCCCCAGCGGGAAGGTGGACCGCCGCGCCTTGCCAGCGCCAGAAAAGTCTAGACCTGAGTTGGAAACTGTTCTAGTTATGCCCCAATCCGATGCCGAGCAACTGATTGCTTCTGTTTGGCAAGAAGTGCTGCAATTAGAGGGTGTGGGAATTCATGACAACTTTTTTGACTTAGGCGGTAATTCTCTACTCCTGAATCAGAGCGCTCATAAATTAGCAGAAATTTTTGGAGTACAACTGTCAATTGTAGAGCTGTTTCAATATCCTACTATATCTGCTTTGGCTCAACGCTTAAGTCAGACTAACAGAAAATCAGAAGCTCCCACTACCCATAAACCTAGCAGCAGAGTTAGTCGTCAGTCTGACCAGATCAGAGAATCAAATATCGCCATTATTGGTATGTCAGGTCGCTTCCCAGGAGCTAAGGATATCGAGGCATTTTGGCAGAACCTGCGAGATGGGGTGGAATCGATTTCCTTTTTTTCCGATCGGGAATTGTCGCAAAGCGACCAAACCTTGCTCTCTAATCCTAACTACGTAAAAGCCAACGCTGTTTTGCCCAATATCGAAAAGTTTGACGCTTCTTTCTTCGGCTACAGCACCAAAGATGCCGAAATCATGGATCCGCAACAGCGGATTTTCTTGGAATGTGCTTGGGAAGCCCTTGAGAGTGCTGGCTACAATCCAGAAACTTATCAGGGGTTGATAGGGGTTTACGCAGGTTCAGGGATGAACACTTACCTGATCAACAACGTTCATCCAAACCGAGGCTTCTCCCCGGATCGCACCTTCTTAGTATCAGCCAGCGATTTACAGGTAAGACTTAGCAATGGGAAGGATTATCTGCCCACACGGGTTTCTTACAAACTCAATTTAAAAGGACCTTCTGTTAATATTCAAACGGCTTGTTCAACTGCACTGGTAGCAGTTCACATGGCTTGCCAGAGTTTGCTTAACGGTGAATGCGATATGGCTCTAGCAGGAGGCATTGCCGTTGGCGTTCCACAAAATGCTGGGTATCTCTACCAAGAGGACATGATTTGGTCGAACGACGGGCACTGTCGAGCCTTTGATGCTCAAGCCAGTGGAACTGTGTTCGGTAATGGAGGCGGAATAGTTGTCTTGAAGTTGCTAGAGGCTGCGATCGCCGATGGAGATTGCATCCAGGCTGTCATCAAAGGGTCAGCGATTAACAACGATGGTGCTCACAAAGTCGGTTATACAGCTCCTAGTGTAGAAGGTCAAGCAGCCGTAATCTCAGAGGCTCTGGCGATCGCACAAATTGACCCAAGCACAGTCACCTACGTAGAAACCCACGGAACGGCTACCCGTCTGGGAGACCCCATTGAAATTGCAGCGCTGACCCAAGCCTTTGGCAAAAGTACCGAGAAAAATGGATTTTGTGCCATTGGCTCAGTCAAAACCAATATCGGACATATCGCTGAAGCGGCTGGTATTGCGGGCTTGATTAAGACAGTGCTTGCACTCAAACACAAATATATACCACCTAGTCTGCACTTTAGTCAACCCAATCCCAATATTGATTTTGCCAAGAGCCCCTTTTACGTTAATACGACACTTTCTGAATGGAAAGCGAATGGGACTCCAAGACGTGCTGGAGTGAGTGCTTTTGGTATAGGGGGAACCAATTGTCATGTAGTTTTGGAAGAAGCACCAGAACAAGTCAAAAATCAACAGTCAAATGAGCGTCCGCGGCATATTTTGTCCTTATCTGCAAAGACACCAGAAGCTCTCGAAGAGTTGGTACAGCGTTATGAAGTTTATTTGAAGTCCTATCCAGATGCCAAGTTGGCAGATATTTGTTTCACAGCTAACACAGGACGGAAGCACTTTAACCATCGTTTGGCAGTCACGGCTGAATCTAATGAGCAGCTTGGCTTTCAACTGCGGACTTTTGGACAACAGACGACTCCTTTCTCGAATGGTGCAACGAACAGTCCCCTACCAACAGAATCGGAAAACGTAATTTCGTCAGTCGGTGCGCTTGGCGCAATCGCACCAGCGGATCAAAAAGAGCGCATCGCCTTCTTGTTCACGGGTCAGGGATCCCAGTATGTAGGCATGGGAAGGCAACTCTACGAAACCCAACCTACCTTTCGCGCTGCTCTAGACAATTGCGCTCAAATTTTGCGTCCCTATCTGGACAAACCCCTGCTGGAGGTACTTTATCCCTCTCAAGAAGGGGAGAATCTTTCACAGACCCAATCCCTCATTGACGAGACAGCCTATACCCAACCCGCCTTATTTGCTCTGGAATATGCTCTGTTTCAGTTATGGAAATCTTGGGGCCTAGAACCCGATGTAGTCATGGGTCATAGTGTCGGGGAATATGTGGCTGCCACTGTAGCCGGGGTTTTCAGTTTGGAAGATGGATTGAAACTGATTGCCGCACGAGGGCGTTTAATGCAAGCGCTGCCATCTGATGGCGAGATGGTAGCGCTATTAACCGATGAAGCACAGGCTCTAACAGCGATTCAACCCTATGCTCAAGAGGTATCAATTGCTGCTATCAACGGCCCACAGAGTATTGTAATTTCCGGTCGGCGCGAAGCGATTAACGCCGTCTGTGCCACATTGTCAGCCTCTGGAATCAAGACTAAGAAATTAAGTGTCTCCCATGCTTTCCATTCACCGTTGATGGAGCCAATGTTGGGTGCCTTTGAGCAAGTTGCCCGACAAGTCAGCTTTTCTTCACCACAGATTAAGTTGATTTCCAATGTTACGGGCAAACTGGCGACAGAGGAAGTAGCGACTCCGGAATATTGGTGCAGTCATATCAAGCAGCCAGTCAGATTTGCCGCGAGTGTGGACAGTCTCGATCGCCTGGGTGTAGAAACTTTAGTGGAGATCGGACCGAAACCAATTTTATTAGGAATGGCGAACCTTTGCCTACCCGATAGTAATAAATTTTGGCTTGCCAGTTTGCGTCCGGAGCAAGACGATTGGCAGGTGCTATTAGCCAGTTTGGCAGAACTATATGTGCATGGAGTCTCCGTAAACTGGTTGGGTTTTGATCGAGACTATTCCCGTCGCCGCCTGAACTTACCAACTTATCCGTTCCAGCGACAGCGCTATTGGATAGAAGCCAGCAAGGGATATGCTCGTGATGCGCTTTGCCAAAACAAGGATGTCGGCAACCAGACGCTTCATCCTCTACTGGGGCAACAGTTATATTTAGCAGGAACCCAAGAGATTCAGATTCGTTTCCAGTCCCAAATCAGCCCAGATTCCCCCTTTTGGCTGAGAGAGCATTGTCTTTTTGGGACAACGATTATGCCAGGAACAGCTTACTTGGAAATGGCTTTAGCCGCTGGAGCTTTTGTTGCCAAATCTGACAATCTTTGGCTGGAAGATGTTGTCTTACGGCAGGCGATGATTTGGCAGGAGGATGAAGTTAAAACCGTTCAGGTGATTTTGACACCACAGGAAGCTGATGTCTATTCCTTTGAGATTTATTGCCTCGTACCGCCTGCGGATACAAATAAGGGGAAGCCATCCTGGACAATCCATACCTCAGGTAAGCTGCTTATCAAAGAAAAAGAGTCAGTAGCCGAACGGGTGGATTTGGCTGCACTAAAGGCGCAATGTACTAAAGAATTTCCAATCGTTGAGTTGTACCGACGCTTTGAAGAGCAAGACCTCAATTACGGTTCAAGCTTCCGGGGTATGGAACAACTCTTTAATGATGAAAGAGTAGCTCTGGGCAAAATAGAAGTGGCGGAGAAATTGCTCTGGGAAATAGGAGACTATCAACTACACCCAGTGTTGTTGGATATAACCTTACAGGTTTTGGAAGCTGTTTCCCCTGACAATGGAAAACAAATTAGCTACGTGCCAGTGGGTTTAGAGCGCCTGCGGCTGTGCGGTCGTCCTAGTGACTCGATGTGGAGTCATGCTCAATTGCGGAACGTAGAGGACGCTCCAAATCACGAACAGAACCTGATCGCTGATTTGCAACTGTTCGCTGATTCTGGGGAGCTAATTGCTGTTTTAGAAGGCTTGCAAATTAAGGCTGTTCGCAGTAGTACCATGCGGGGTATGCCACAGGAATCCTGGAAGAATTGGCTTTATGAGGTGGAGTGGTTACCCCAGGTACTCCATAATCTCCCAGGAGATGATATGCCTAATGGGGTGATTGCAGCGCCAGCGGGTGCAGAAACTAAGCCAAAGGTAGGCACAACAAGAAACTGGCTAATTTTTGCTGACGATCGAGGGATTGGTCAACAGTTGATAGCACGCCTGCGCTCCCTTGGAGAGAGTTGTACCATTATATTGCCAGCTTCCGAGTACGAACAGGTAGCTGAGCAAGAATTCAGGATAGACCCAGCTAATCCCGAACACTTTCAGCAGCTTTGTGTTGCGCTTCCTAGCGTGCATGGGGTGATACACGGCTGGAGCTTAGATACACCACCACCCCTGACAGGAGCAGACATGGAGGTAGCATCAAAGGTAAGCTGCGGCAGTACGTTGTACTTAGTGCAGGCTCTAGCCCAGAAGTATTCCTCACCTCCACGCCTGTGGTTGGTGACCCAAGGAGCGCAAGCGGTAGGGCCGGGTCTTGTGCCCGCCCTGGGGGTATCCGGACTTGCTCAATCTCCTTTGTGGGGTATGGGGCAAGTTATCGCCCTAGAACACCCTGAACTCAACTGCGTACTGGTGGACTTAGACCCCAATGCGACAGACGCAGCAAAGGTAATTCTAGAAGAAATAACTTCTGAGACTTCAGAAGGTCAAGTCGCATTTCGTGATGGTACGCGCTATGTGGCCCGACTGGTACATAGCCAACCCTCAGCTAGCTGGTTACGCTCTGAGTCGTTCCGCCTAGAGATATCCTCACGAGGCATACTGGATAATTTGCAACTGGTGCTGACTCACCGCCGTCAACCCGGCCCCGGTGAGGTAGAAATTCGGGTATGTGCCACGGGGCTGAATTTTATAGATGTTTTGGACGCTCTGGGGGCATTGCCTTTTGAACGAGATAATGAGTTCGGTGTTGAGTGCGCGGGTGAAATAGTCGCGGTTGGGGAAGGGGTAGAAGATTACCTTGTAGGAGATGCTGTGATGGCGATCGCCTTTGGCAGCTTCAGTAAGTACGTGACGGTAAGCTCTTCGCTAGTGGCACCCATACCCAATGGTCTAAGTTTTGATTCAGCTGCCGCCATTCCCGTCAACTTTGTAACCGCCTACTATGCTTTACACCAAATAGCCAACATTTCTGCCAAAGACAAGGTATTAATCCATGCAGCGGCAGGAGGAACTGGAATGGCAGCCGTAAAACTGGCCCTAGCTGCAGGAGCCGAAGTTTTTGCCACAGCCAGCCCCGGCAAATGGGAAGCCCTCAAGTCTCTAGGAGTGCAACACGTTTACAATTCCCGGACGCTGGATTTTGCCCATCAGGTGATGGCTGACACATCAGGTCTTGGAGTGGATATTGTCCTCAACTCGTTGACGGGTGAAGGATATATTGAAAAGAGCCTGTCGGTGCTTGCGTCCAAAGGTCGCTTTTTGGAAATCGCGAAGCGGGATGTTTGGGATTCTGAGCAAGTCAAAGACTTAAAAGCCGATATCTCATACTATTTCATCGATTTACGACACATATGTCTGGAACAGCCAGCGTTGGTACAGCCGATACTGCGCCACCTGAGTCAGCAGTTTACACAAGGCTTGCTCGGTCTGCCACCTCTAAAGGTGTTTCCTATTCAAGAGGTAGTCAGTGCCTTTCGCTACATGCAACGAGCCGAGCATATTGGCAAGATTGTCGTCAGCCAGCCAAAAGCAATAGGTGACGCCACTTCCCCTAGTGTCAGCTTCCGTGAGGATAGTAGCTATCTGATTACTGGCGGCTTGGGCGATTTGGGTTTACTGGTGGCTCGCTGGATGGTAGAGCGTGGTGCTAGACATTTATTGCTGGTAGGGCGCAGTGCAGTTAAGCCTGCTGTCCGCAGTCAGTTGGAACAGCTAGAACTCACAGGCGCAAGGCTGGTCGTCGCCCAAGCCGATCTATCTGACTACTCCCAAGCAGCCCAGTTGCTGGCTTCCTTTGAGCAATCCTCACCGCCGCTGCGAGGGATTATTCATGCCGCAGGAGTTCTGGATGATGGCGTACTCAAACAGCTTCACTGGGAGTCCTTTAGGCAAGTGATGGCTCCGAAAGTGCAAGGGGCGTGGAACCTACACCTATTAACCCAAAATCTGCCAATAGACTTCTTTGTGCTGTTTTCTTCTTGTGCCTCCCTGCTAGGTTCTGCGGGTCAAGCTAACTATGTAGCAGCCAATGCTTTTCTGGATGCCTTGGCATTTTATCGTCGCTCCCACGGACTACCAGGCACAAGCATTAACTGGGGAGCTTGGGGCGAGGTAGGAATGGCAGCGAGAAACCAACAGGTAATTGAGCGGCTTGAGCGGATAGGAATGGGAGCTATTGCTTCTCACCAAGGATTGCAGGTACTGGAGGAATTGTTATTAGAGCAACCCGTCCGGGTTGGTGTCGTACCCCTCAACTGGTCGCGATTCGGGGAAGACCAGTGGACAGCCTCGCCATTCTTCGCGAATTTCACCAAGGTATCTGAGCAGCCATCAAAGCAGCAAGGTGCAGTTGAGTTTCGCAAGCTATTAGAGGCAGCACAATTGAGGGAACGTAAGGCACTCTTGGTGGCTCATGTTAGCACTCACGTAGCCCAAGTTCTAGGTTGGAATCCCTCAAATCCCCTAGACCAAAAGCGTGGCTTTTTCGCGATGGGAATGGATTCGCTGACTTCTATAGAGTTGCGAAACCGCTTGCAAACTAGCTTGGGTTCATCTCTTCCTTCAACGTTGGTTTTTGACTATCCAACATTGGAAGAGCTTGTTGATTATTTAGCTCAAGAAGTACTTTCAGCTTTGATGATACCTGCCTCAGATATTTCGGAAGATTCTTCTATTGAGCTAGAGCAAAAGGCAGCGAAAATGATGGATACTACTCAGGACTTAGATAACAACCAGGAGAAATCCGTAGACGAAATCGCCAAACAACTTGCCAAACAACTTGGATTGAGCTAAGCACGAGAATGGCCTACCCTACAGCGTAATGCAGGTGTTGTGAATAACACTCATTAAGGCAATTGGAAAAAAAATGTTGAATTTTGTAACCTTTTTAAGCATAATTAAAGCCAGCTATGACGAGTAATAATTCAGACAATTACTATGCTTCTTTAATGCAAGAAGCCTCAAAAAAAATTACCGAACTGCAATCAGAAGTTGATGCTTTGAAGTACGGGTCTAGCGAACCGATCGCCATCATTGGCATGGGTTGCCGATTTCCTGGTGCTAACAGCCCCGAGGAGTTTTGGCAATTGCTCCGCGATGGGGTGGATGCAATATCAGAAGTGCCAAAAAACCGCTGGGATATAGATGCCTACTACGACCAAAATCCAGATGCACCTGGGAAAATGTACACTCGGTTTGGGGGGTTTGTCGAGCAGTTTGATGAGTTCGACCCCCAATTTTTTGGACTCTCTGTCCGAGAAACCAACAACCTAGACCCCCAGCAACGCCTGCTATTGGAGGTGAGTTGGGAAGCCCTGGAAAACTCAGGTTTGATGCCTGAAAGGCTAACACCCAAAACAGGTGTTTTTATAGGTATAGATACTACTGACTATTTGCAATTGTTGTTTGAGCGAGGTGCTACAGCAATTGATGCTTATACAGACTCAGGTGCTTCTCATGCTACGGCGAGCGGTCGATTATCTTACCTTTTGGGTATAACCGGACCGTGTTTTTCTGTTAATACCGCCTGCTCTTCATCATTGGTATCAGTTTATGTAGCTTGTCAAAGTTTACGTCACAGAGAGTGCGATTTAGCTCTGACTGGTGGGGTGAATCGAATTGTATCACCCAATATGAGTATTGCTTTATCAAAAGCCCAGATGTTATCTCCAGACGGTCGTTGCAAGACTTTTGATGCAAGTGCCAATGGTTATGGCCGTGGAGAAGGATGTGGTCTTGTCGTACTCAAGCGCCTCAGGGATGCTCAAGCTGACGGGGACAACATTTTGGCTGTAATTCGCGGCTGTGCCATTAACCAAGATGGTCGCACCAGCGCTCTGACAGTACCCAGTGGCAGGGCTCAGCAAGCTGTGATTCGCCAAGCCCTAAAGGATGCAGGCGTGAAACCGGGTCAGGTAAGCTATGTAGACGCTCACGGCACCGGTACATCTTTGGGAGACCCAATTGAGGTGGGGGCGCTGGGAGCAGTGTTCGGTCAGCGGGAACATCCTTTAATAATCGGTACGGCGAAAAGCAACATCGGTCACCTAGAAGCCGCAGCAGGGATATCGGGTCTGATCAAGGTAGTGCTTTCCCTGCAACACGGGGAAATTCCGCCCTCTCTGCACTTCCAGCAGCCTAATCCTCACATCAACTGGGAGCAACTATCCGTAAAGGTGGTAACAGAACGGATGCCTTGGCCAAGCGGGAGTCGGCTGGCGGGGGTCAGTTCCTTTGGATTTAGCGGCACCAATGCCCATATTGTACTGGAAGAGGCACCCCGCTTGGATATCAAGCAAGTGGCAGTGGAACGTCCTGTGCATCTGCTGTGCTTGTCGGCGAAGACACCGGAAGCTCTCAACGAGTTAGCCACTCGGTACGAGCAGCACTTGGCAGCCAATCCAACCTTAGAGTTGGGAGATATTTGCTTTACTGCTAATAGCGGGCGATCGCACTTCAACTACAGGCTAAGTGTGGTGGCTTCGCAATCAGAGGAGGCACGAGAAAAGTTGGCTGCCTTCAGCGCTGGACAAGAAACAATAGGAGTTTTTCAGGGGCGTGTAAACACAAATCATAAAATTGCTTTCCTCTTCACGGGTCAAGGTTCGCAGTATGTGGGGATGGGACGCCAACTCTACCAACTTTCGCCCACTTTCCGAAAAACCCTTGACCGCTGCGATGAAATTTTACGACCATTACTGGAAAAGCCCCTGCTTGAGGTTCTCTATCCCAAAGAAGGGGAGAATCTTCCATACATAATAGACGACACAGCTTATACCCAACCCGCCTTATTTGCCTTGGAATATGCCCTGTTTCAGTTATGGAAATCTTGGGGCTTAGAACCAGATTTCGTCATGGGCCATAGTGTCGGGGAATATGTAGCTGCCTGTGTCGCTGGGGTTTTCAGCCTGGAAGATGGACTGAAACTGATTGCCCACAGGGGGCGTCTGATGCAGGCTCTGCCCCAAAGTGGGGAGATGGTTTCGGTAATGGCGAGTCTAGAGCAAACTGTTACTCTAATTCAACCCTACGCCCAAGAGGTCTCAATCGCTGCTATTAACGGCCCAGAAAGCGTAGTGATTTCTGGTCGGAGCGAGGCGATTAACGCTCTTGTTGCCAAGTTGTCAGCCTCTGGAATCAAAAGCAAGAAATTAAATGTCTCCCATGCTTTCCATTCACAGTTGATGGAGCCGATGCTGGCAGAATTTGAGCAGATTGCTCGACAAGTGAGATATTCTCTGCCACAGATTCAACTTCTGAGCAATACCACGGGCGAACTAGCAACAGATGAAATTACTAAACCGGAGTATTGGTGCCGTCATATCCGGCAACCCGTGAAATTTGCTGCAAACATGAAGACCCTTGAGCAGCAGGGAGTAGAGATATTAGTAGAGATTGGTTCAAAACCTGTTTTGTTGGGAATGGGTCGCTTGTGCTTACCCGAACATCAAGGACTGTGGCTTGCCAGTTTGCGTCCAGAGCGAGATGATTGGCAGCAGCTACTAACAAGTTTAGCACAGCTATATGTGCGTGGAGTCCCCTTAAATTGGGTTGGCTTTGACCAAGCCTATTCTCGTCGAACAGAGCAACTGCCAACTTATCCCTTCCAGCGACAGCGCTATTGGATAGAAGCGACTGATAATGGGAATGGGATTAAAGGGCTTTTCCAGAACAACGGTGTCCGCAGCAACAACCTTCATCCGTTGCTGGGTCAACAGTTATTCTTAGCAGGAACACAGGAAATTCGTTTCGAGTCGCAAATTAGCCAGAACTCCCCAGGTTGGGTGAAAGACCATCGCGTTTTTGAAACCGTGATTTTCCCAGGAACGGGTTACTTAGAGATTGCCTTGGCAGCAGGAGCGGTGATTGCTAAGTCCGATAATCTTTGGCTAGAGGATGTGGTCATCCAACAGGCGATGCCTCTGCTGGAGAATGAAGTTAAGACCGTTCAGGTGATTTTTACTCCACAAGAGTCTGGTATCTATTCCTTTAAGATATATAGCCTCGCTTCAAGCGCAGATGAAAATAACGGGACGCCATCCTGGACGCCCCATGCCTCAGGCAAGTTGCTTGTTAAAGAAAAAGAACCGATGGTTGAAGTGGATTTGGCGGCAATGAGGGCACAATGCACCCAAGAGATTCCCGTCGAACAGTTGTACCAATGGTCTCAAGAGCAGGGAATTGACTATGGTCCGAGCTTTTTAGGGCTTGGACAAGTCTGGCGGCACCCTCAAGGAACTCTGGGCAAGGTAAATCTGGTGGAAGAATTAGTGCCAGAAGCAGGGAAGTACCAGTTGCACCCTGTATTGTTAGACACTTGCTTAGCTGTTTTAGGAGAAATTCCCTCTGATGAGGGCCAACGAAATACTTATGTACCAGTAGGCTTGGATCGCCTGCGGGTTTTGGGCCGTCCCGGCAAAAGCGTGTGGTGTCATACTCAGTTGCGGAAAGTAGAAGGTCAGCATCAACAGAGCCTGAGCGCCGATTTTCGCCTGTTCACCCCACAAGGGGAGCTAATTGCAGCCCTAGAAGGTTTGCAACTGATGCACGCCCGCCGAGAAGCGATGTTAAGCATCTCGCAAGAATCCTGGAAAAATTGGCTTTATGAGGTTGAATGGCGACCCCAGGTAAGTTATGGTCTCCCGCCAGATTATATGCCTAGTTCGGAAGAAGTTTGCGATCGCCTCTCGCCCCGGTTAGTTCAGTTGATGACCCTGCCAAGTTTGGCAGTTTATGGGGAAGCATTAACTCAGCTCGAAGCTTTGAGCGTTGCTTATCTTGTGGCAGCCTTCCGGCAAATGGGATGGGAGTTTCAGTGCCAAGAGCGTTTTTCCACAGCCCAAATAGCTCAACGCTTGGGTGTGGTCAGTCAACACCAGCAACTGTTTAGGCGTTTGCTGGAGATACTGGTTGAAGCTGGGATACTCCAACGCATTGACGAGCATTGGGAAGTCGTCTTACTTCCCGAAATTCAAAACCCACAGGAGGCGATCGCTTCCCTGTCCTACCCTGAGGCAGAAGCCGAGATAACTCTTCTCGGACGTTGCGGACCGAAACTAGCCGAGGTACTCCAAGGAGAGTGCAACCCCCTGCGGTTACTATTCCCTGAAGGAGACACAACTACACTAACTAAGCTGTATCAGGACTCCCCAACTTCACGGGTGACGAATACCCTAGTCCTTGAAACCGTGTTATCAGCAAGAGAGCGTTTGCCTCAAGGACGGGGCTTGCGGATTTTAGAGATTGGGGGTGGCACTGGGGCAACAACCTCCTATCTCCTGTCGCATCTAAATGCTGAGCGCACAGAATATGTCTTTACCGACATCGGAGCCTTTTTCATGGCAAAAGCGCAGGAAAGGTTTAAAGATTACCCGTTTGTGCAATATCAAGTTTTGGATATTGAAAAAGACCCGATTGAGCAAGGATTTACACCTCATCATTATGATTTAATTGTGGCAGCAAATGTCCTGCACGCCACCAGCGATTTGCGTGCCTCTTTGCACCACGTAAAGCAGTTGTTGGCTCCTGGCGGAATACTGGTGCTGGTGGAAGATACGGCTCCCGCACGTTGGGTGGATCTGACATTTGGGTTAACCGAAGGGTGGTGGAAGTTTAGCGATCGCTCCTTACGACCCAACTACCCCTTAATAAGTGCTTCGCAGTGGCAGGAACTGTTACAGGAGGTAGGCTTTAAACAAGCCGCGAGCGTTTCCCTTAATAATGATGTAGCTCTACCCGATCAAATAAGAAACTTGCTTCAGACGGCAGTGATTGTAGCGCAAGCGAAAGCGTTGCCCCAGGAAGCCACCCCGAAGAACTGGCTGCTGATGGCTGATAGTCAAGGCGTCGGTCACCAATTGGGTGAACTCCTTCGTTCCCAAGGAGAGGTTTGTACCCTAGTTTTCCCAGGGAAAGAGTACGAACAGATAGCCCCCTTTGAATTCAGGATAGACCCAGCTAGTCCAGAACACTTTGAGCGGCTGCTTGCCGCTGTGCCTGACTTGCACTCTGTGGTAAACTGCTGGAGTTTAGATGCAGCCTCAGCCCCAACGGCAGCCGACTTAGAGGCAGCCTCCTTGAAAGGCTGTGGCAGTACATTGCACTTAGTCCAAGCGCTGGTTAAGAAATCTGCTCAACCTCCGCACCTGTGGTTAGTGACTAAAGGAGCGCAGGCTGTGAACAGTCACCACCTTCGAGGAGTTGCTCAATCTTCCTTGTGGGGGATGCACAAAGCAATCTATATGGAACACCCCGAACTCAACTGCAGGGTAATAGATTTAGACCCAGAAGCGACGTGGGATGAGGCATCAATCCTGTTTGAGGAAATCTGGTCAGACGATACAGAAGACCAAGTCGCTTTTCGGGATCAAACTCGTTATGTCGCCAGACTGGTACGCTGTAACCTGACCCCAAGCAGTGATTCTCCTAGTCCTAGTGTCAGCTTCAATGGGGATAGCAGCTATCTGATTACTGGCGGACTGGGGGGGCTGGGTTTAGGAGTAGCTCGCTTTTTGGTAGAACGCGGTGCGCGGCATTTGGTGCTGTTAGGGCGATCGCAGCCTTCCGAGGAGGTCAAGAGTCAGTTAAGGGAGCTAGAACACTCTGGGGCGAGGGTGGTCGTAGCTCAAGCCGATGTGTCTGACTACGAGCAAGTGGCCCGAGCCTTGGCTGAAATTGAGCAATCGCCTTGGCCCTTGCGAGGGATTATTCACGCCGCCGGCGTTCTGGATGATGGCATACTACAACAGCTTTCTTGGCAGCACTTTGAGCGAGTGATGGCTCCAAAAGTACAAGGGGCGTGGAATCTACACGCATTAACCCAAAAACTGCCAATAGACTTCTTTGTGCTGTTTTCTTCCACAGCCGCTCTGTTAGGTTCTGCTGGTCAAGCTAACCAGTGTGCAGCCAATACTTTTCTGGATGCCTTGGCATTTTATCGTAGGACGCAGGGACTACCAGCCACGAGTATCAACTGGGGAGTTTGGGGCGAGATAGGAATAGCAGCTCAACGCCAATTACTTGAGCGACTAGCCTCCAAAGGAGAGGAAAGTATGACTCCTCAACAAGCATTCCAGGCACTGGAGCAGTTGTTGTGGGATTCCCCTGTACAGGTTGGGGTTTCGTCCATCAATTGGTCGCGTTATTTGTCAGAACAATCGGCCAACTGGCCGTTCTTCACGGATTTCCGGGTAGAAATTCAGGGAATGCGCCCTTTGTCCGTGGAAGGGACAAAACAGGAAAGCAAAGGTGATTCGCTCCGAAACACCCTCGTGTCTGTTCCTCCAGCAGAGCGTCAACAGTTGTTGGAGTCTCGCATTACAGAACAAGTAGCCAAGGTACTAGGTTTTTCTGCCACCAGGCTCGACATCGAGAAATCGTTGACAAGTCTGGGACTTGACTCGCTAATGGCGATCGAACTGAGGAGTTGGCTCAATAAGGAGACTGGAGTGAACTTGCCTGTAATGAAAATAATGCAGGGTCCCTCGATTTCCCAACTAACAGAGCTAATACTTGAGGAATTAGCATTGACCAAAATAATGCTGGATGCGTCCCTATCTACTGAACTCGCTGAGGATATGGAGGAAATCGCCCTGTGATATCACGTCTACTTAATTGCCTATCATCAGCCTAATTCCAAGTGCATAGGGCGTTTGTCAAGGGGTTAGAGAAACAAATATAGCGTGGGTCGCCAGGGGAAGAAAACTAATGAACCTTAAGCAATTTGTAGCTGAACTTGCCGAGCAGGGTGTGAAGTTGTGGACTGAGGATGAGCAGTTGCGCGTTCGTGCTGCAAAAGGAGTACTCACACCAGACTTGCGCGATTTACTGGCATTGCATAAGGCAGAGCTTGTAAAGTTGCTGCAAAAAAAGAGCAATGCAAGCGATACTTCTATACCCCAGATACCTGTTTCGCTCCGGAGGAACTTGCCTCTCTCTTTTGCCCAGGAAGGACTGTGGTTCTTGAGCCAGTTGGAGCCAAATAACCCCTTCTACGACGAAGCACTAGCTCTGCGACTTCATGGTTCTCTGAACGTCGTCGCGTTAGAAAAAAGCCTCAACAATATTATCCAACGCCACGAAGTCTTACGTACCAACTTCGCAATAGTTGACGGGCAGCCAGTTCAGGTAATTGCTGAAAGCTTGACCTTGAGTGTGCAAGTTTTAGATTTGAGTAAGCTACCTGAGAGTGAGAGAGAAATTGCTTGGGGGCTAAAAGCAAGGGTACAAATCCAGCAAGCCTTTGACCTCACTAGATCTCCGTTAATTGAAGCTTCTGTCCTGAAGCTAACAGAGACAGAACACGTCTTGCTGCTAAAAATCCATCACATTGTCTGGGATGGTCCTTCAGAGGGCGTATTGGTCAGGGAGTTAGCAGCCTTCTACACAGCCTACTGCAATGACTTGTCTTCAGAGCTACCAGAGCTACCCATTCAGTATGCAGACTTTGCTGTTTGGCAGCGCCAGCGGTTACAGAGAGACGTACTTTTGTCTCAACTCGCTTATTGGAAACAACAACTTTCTGGTGCGCCAGAAGTGTTGGAACTGCCAACTGACCGAGTGCGACCTTTAACTCAAACGTTCCAGGGCGCGCATTACCGACAAGCACTCTCAAAAGAACTAACAGAGGCTTTGATTATTTTAAGTCAGCGTAAAGGAGTCACTCTGTTCATGACGCTGTTGGCGGCGCTTCAAACATTGCTTTACCGTTATACAGGGCAGAGCGATATCTGCGTGGGCACGCCCTACGCAGGCCGCGATCGCGCTGAAATTGAGGGATTGATTGGATTGTTCGTCAATACGCTGGTGCTGCGGACTGATATATCGGGTAATCCGAGTTTTGAGGAGCTACTTTTGAGAGTCCGGGAAGTGGCGTTGGGAGCATACGCTCATACTGACCTACCGTTTGAGAAGTTAGTAGAACAATTGCAGCCAGCGCGTTCCTTGAGCTACACACCGCTGTGCCAAGTGATGTTTGCGCTTTTCCCACCCAGGCCCCAGATAGACTTGGAAGGCTTAACGGGGAGTCCAGTAGCGGTAGAAACGGCTACGGCGAAGTTTGATTTGACTTTATATTTCTTTAACACTGCCTCTGGACTAATCGGGGACTGGAAATACAATACTGACCTGTTTGATGCCAGTACGATCGCTCGTATGGCCAGTCATTTCCAGACGTTACTGGAGGGAATTGTTGCTAATCCTCAACAGCAGGTTTCACAATTGCCCCTGCTAACTCTTCGAGAGCGACACCAGCTATTAGTAGAGTGGAACAACACCACAAAAGAGTATCCCAACGATAAGTGTATCCACCAGTTGTTTGAGGAACAGGTGGAGCGATCACCCGACGAGCTCGCGGTAGTCAATGAATGTGAACAACTGACCTACCGCGAGCTGAACCAACGGGCAAACTGTCTGGCACATCACTTGATAACTCTGGGTGTGGGGCCAGAAGTGCTGGTGGGCATCTGCGTGGAGCGCTCCATCAAGATGGTAATAAGCCTGCTTGGCATCCTCAAAGCAGGTGGAGCCTATCTACCCCTCGATCCGGCATTACCCTTAGAAAGTTTAGCCTTCCGATTGCAGGATGCTCAAGTCTCGATCCTGTTGACGCAAAAGGGACTCCTCAAACGTGAGTCGGCTCAAGTACAGACTATGTTGTATTTGGACGCAGACTGGGAACTAATTGCTCAGGAATCCGATGCAAATCCCAAGAGCGAAGTGACACCGGAAAACTTAGCCTACGTCCTCTATACCTCGGGTTCTACAGGTCAACCTAAAGGCGTTTCGATCGAGCAGAGGCAAATTCTGAACTACCTGCACGCCATTTTAGACAAACTACAACTGCCAACAGATGCCAGTTTCGCAACCGTTTCCACCTTCGCCGCCGACTTAGGCAATACCGTAATCTTCCCAGCTTTATGTATGGGGGGATGTCTGCATATCGTATCCCAAGAGCGAGTCACTGACCCCAAAGCTTTAGGAGATTACTTTCAGCGCCATCCTATCGACTGTCTCAAAATTACCCCCGCCCACCTTGCTACTCTCTTGGCGTCTAATGCGTCCGACTCTATCCTGCCGCGCCAATGTCTAGTCCTAGGTGGTGAAGCAGCTAACTGGGATTTAATTGAGAAAATTCGACAACACGCCCCGAACTGTCGGATTCTCAATCACTATGGGCCGACAGAAACCACTGTTGGCGTACTTACCTATCCTGCCAGTAGCAAGCAAGCCAGTTATAACTCTAAAACTGTTCCTATCGGTCGTCCCATCGCCAACACACAAGTTTATATTCTCGACCGCCATCAGCAACCAGTTCCCATCGGCGTACCGGGTGAACTACACATTGGCGGTGCTTCTTTAGCGCGAGGCTACCTTAACCGCCCGGACTTGACAGATGAAAAATTCATTAACCCATTTAATGATAAAGTCAATACCCGCCTCTACAAAACCGGCGACCTAGTTCGCTACCTAAGTGACGGTAACATCGAATTCCGCGGTCGGCTGGATCGTCAGGTCAAGATTCGCGGCTTCCGCATCGAATTAGGCGAAATTGAGACAGTGATCGCGCAGTACCCCGGCGTGCGAGAAACTGTGGTTATAGCGCGAGAAGATGTTCCAGACCGCAAATATCTGGTAGCTTATATTGTTCCTAACCACGAGGGAGCGATCGCTAGCAGTGAGTTGCGCGGTTTTCTCAAGCAGAAACTGCCCGATTACATGATACCTTCAACCTTTGTAATGCTTTCTGCCCTGCCGCTAACACCCAACGGCAAAGTAGATCGTCGGGCGCTGCCAAAGCCAGACACTGCACATCAAGAACTAGCAGCAGCCTTTTTTCCCCCCCGCGACACAGTTGAACAGCAACTACAGAGAATATGGTCGGAGGTTTTGCAGCTTCCTACTGTCGGAGTAGGGGATAACTTCTTTGAATTAGGCGGTCATTCTCTTTTAGCTGTGCGCCTCATGGCAACGATAGAGCAATGCTTTGGGAAAAATCTGCCCCTGGCGACACTCTTTTCTAGCTCGACTATCGAACAGCTAGCTTGTCGTCTTCGCTGTGAAACAGATTCCTTGCCCTGGTCTCCTTTGGTAGCAATTCAGTCTGGCGGTGACAAGCCGCCGTTTTTCTGCGTACCTGGAGTTGGTGGAAATGTTATTTACTTATATGAGCTAGCGCGTCATCTTGGATTAAGCCAACCCTTCTACGGTCTCCAAGCACTAGGTCTTGATGGGGAATCAGAGCCTTTTAATCGGGTGGAAGAAATAGCCGCCTACTATATTCAAGCAATACAGACGGTTCAGCCAAGAGGTTCCTACCTGCTGGGCGGGCATTCGTTTGGAGGTGTAGTTGCTTTTGAAATGGCGACTCAGTTACAGAAACAGGGGCATGAAGTAGCTTTAGTGGCGATTATGGATGCTGTTGCGCCAATTCTTTTGGATAAGAAGTCGAATGATGTAGATGTTGATGAGGCGGCCTATTTGACTGATTTTGCTAGCTACGTTGCAGATATGTTGTCCCTTGACTTAGAGGTATCTAAAGAGACTCTCGCTTCCCTTACTGCTGTGGAGCAATTGCACTATCTCAAAGAACGGTTGATACGGGTCAACTTGCTGCCACCCGATGCCGGAATAACCTCAGTGAGGGGACTGGTGCAAGTTTTCAAGGCTAACTATCAAGCTTATCGTGTTTATGTGCCTTCTAAGGTGCTGACAACGAAAATTGCCCTTTTGCGCGCCAAGGATGTTGATGTAAAAGAGAGCGATATTTCGGAGTTCTCACAGATGCTAAAAGAGCCTGCATTAGGCTGGAACGAGTTTTCCGCCACTGTGTCCATTCATGTTGTTCCAGGAAACCATATGACCATGATGGCTCCGCCGCACGTACAGGTGCTAGCCGCACAACTGCGAGCAAGCCTAGGCCTAGCACAGGCGCATCTACCGCTTTGATTTTATGGCGCTCCCTCGACCTGAATCCTTACAAGTAACTTAACCTGAAATTGAAGAGAAGCAGTCGATCGCACCATAATAGGAGGCGGTGAAATATCCTCAACTTCTACGGTATAAATTCCAGCATTAGCGATCGGAATGTTTGATTGATATTGATATTCATAATTGATATTAGTGCTGGGGGGGGTGACAACCCGCCTGAAAGCTATAGTTAGTAAGGATTGAGCCTACTTGTGGTAAAAAAAGATAGGCAGCAGAATTGTTATACGCTTGCCTATCCAAAAAAATAATGATACTAAGATTCTACCAGACCCATTTACAAAAATACCTGACGCCATCTCATTTTTTGGTGATGACAACCTTACTATCCTTGATGCAATCAGAAAAACAAGTTAGATTAGAACGGCTTTCCCGAGTATTTCCCTGTCTAATTACAGCCGAAAGTCGGCGACGTAAATTACAAAGATTTTTAGATTTACCTCACTTAACGATCGAATTAATTTGGTTCC
Organism: Microcoleus sp. OTE_8_concoct_300; assembly: GCF_031383065.1. Lineage (NCBI taxonomy): Bacteria > Bacillati > Cyanobacteriota > Cyanophyceae > Oscillatoriales > Microcoleaceae > Microcoleus > Microcoleus sp. OTE_8_concoct_300. The sequence goes on from NZ_JANMZH010000401.1 coordinate 22,493, forward strand.
CATTAATTACTTATTGGTTGACCACTTATTGCCCTGTTGGTACTCGCTTACCAATCGCCATCGATCGGAGTCAATGGGGGTGTATTAATCTGTTTATGGTTAGCTTAATCTGGGAGCGAAGAGCAATTCCGTTATACTGGTCATTGTTGCCCAAATTGGGCAGCAGCAACTTCGAGGAACAAACTACAAATCTACAGCAAGTTTTACCATTATTTTCAGAATATAAAGTCATCGTTTTAGGAGACCGTGAATTTTGTTCGGTAGACTTAGGAAACTGGCTGAAGTCAAAGGGTGTGTCTTTTTGCTTAAGACTGAAGAGGAATCATTGTATCGAAATAGAACATTTAGTTTGGCAACGGTTAGATGAACTAGGAATAGTGCCGGGAACCTCTTTATATTTTCAAGGTAAAAGAGTGAGAAAAACTCAGCCTGCCACGGGATTTGATGTTGCTTGTAAGTGGAAAAGAAACTATGGGGCATGGAAGGTTGATGAAGCGTGGTTTATTCTTACAGATTTAGGGTCATTGCGGGCAGCTATCGATGCTTACAAGCAACGGATGGGCATTGAAGAAATGTTTCGAGATTATAAAACAGGAGGCTACGATCTGGAAGGAACTAGCTTAAAAGGAAACCGACTGATTAACATAATTCTGCTCGTGACACTCGCCTACAGTTCGGCAATATTTGAAGGCACTGAACTTCGGAAAAAGCAGGTAGTAAAATATGTATGTCGGCGTCAAGAACCTAAAAAAAGATATCGAAGACGGAGTACATTTGGTGTTGGCTTAGATGGAGAAAAGTGGGTTAATTATCTCGAACAATATTCTGATGAGGTGGAACAGTTAATAAAGTTAACTCGAAATAAACGCCGCTTTTATCAACAAGGTATGCGGGCTGCAACCCTGATTCGGTCTATCTCCTAGGCCTCTTTGTCACCCCCCCAGTATTAGTGGCAGTTGTATCTATTCCTACTTCAACACCGTTTAATTTAAAGCGAACATCGGTATTCATATTGCTATCGACGAGCGAGCGAGCGAACTGTTATTGTTGTAGGGATTGCGAGAACTTCTAAGATTTATCCAGCAAGAGAATTTGTAATTATAATGGGTTTTTTCACAGTTCTGTAACTTTGCTGGGGGGGTGACAAAGAGGTCTACGAGATAGACTGTATAAGGGTTGCAGCCCGCATACCTTGTTGGTAAAAGCGGCGTTTAGAAGGAGTTAACTTCATTAACTGTTCTACCTCGTTAGAATATTGTTCGAGATAATTCACCCACTTTTCTCCATCTAAACCTACACCAAATGTACTCCGTCTTCGATATCTTTTTTTAGGTTCTTTGCGGCGAGATACATATTTTTGCACCTGCTTTTTCCGAAGTTCAGTGCCTTGAAATATGCCCGAACTGTAGGCGAGCGTCATGAGCAAAATCATCTTAATAAGTCGGTCTCCTTTTAAGCTAGTACAGCTCGGCGTAAATACACAGACTATTAAACAGCCAAGACTTTACCCTTATATGTCCACTTAAAAGGTTTGGCCATTGTTTGATTAAAGTAGTTAATAAAATTGAGGAGGCGATTTTTCCGATCGTACTGAC
>NZ_JANMZH010000447.1:0-5948 GCF_031383065.1 Microcoleus sp. OTE_8_concoct_300
ACAATAAAAACAGACTCTGCCTCAGAAATCTCGCTCTTTTCTGGCTCAAGTCCCCCAGAAACCTCTTGTTTCGACGTTGGTTCTAGCCCACTAACGTCTCTTGACTCAATCTCAAATCTCAAGGCGAAAGCTCCTTTCGCCACACTCAAACAGTGACAATAAAAACAGACTCTGCCTCAGAAATCTCGCTCTTTTCTGGCTCAAGTCCCCCAGAAACCTCTTGTTTCGACGTTGGTTCTAGCCCACTAACGTCTCTTGACTCAATCTCAAATCTCAAATCTCAAAGCGAAAGCTCCAAAGCGACACTCTAACAGCGACAATAAAAACAGACTCTGCCTCAGAAATCTCGCTCTCTTATGCGTCCATTTCCCCAGAAAGCTCTTGTTTCGATGTTGGTTCTAGCCCCCAGTACCCCCTTTGAACTCAATCTAAAATCTCAAATCTAAAATTTAAAATCGATTGACCGGAGTGTGATAAAAATCACTGACAGCAGGCAGCGCCTAAATGTAGAAAATGGTGGCGGCCAACAACTAGCTTCAAAACGGGCAGCGGAACCTGTGGCGGTTAAGCTAAAAGAATTGCGGTTCCGTTCAAAACAAATTGGAGTCATCGCGAGTGCGTATTAAGGAGGCGAATTGATGGTGTACGCAGAAAATTGGTCGCAGCCGTCTATCTTGGAGCTAGCGCGATCGGGCAACTTTCAAGCCCTGAATTACTGGATTGACAGCTTGCTGCGACCCGAAGGGATTTATGCCCGCGTCGAACAGGCTCAGGCTGGCTGCGTCCAAATCCTCGTAGAATTTCAGCGCGAATTTGCGCCAGATACTAGATTACTGGGGAGCACTCTCCGGGAAGGCTTAGTCAAATTTATTTGCCACCAACTCTGGAGACTCAACTCGCCAGCAGTAGAAGGGGTGCGAATTCACGCGCGCTTGGCTGGGGAACCAGACATTCTGTGGAAACAGTCAGTGCGAATTGTCACTCCGGCAAACCGCCAGCGGCGGCGTTACCGTTCCCTACTGGTCGTCGATTGGGTTAAATTTAAAACGTATCGTTCTCTGCTGCTAGTGGGCTCGGCACTTGCCTCATTTATTTTAGGGTGTTGGGTGAGCTACCACGAAGCTCTGACCCTGCCGTTAGTATCCCCAGTATCCGGGTACCAGCAAGCTGCGGTAATATCGGGGCCGCCTGCCAAACGTGCGGATACGGTGCAAGCGGCTTTAGAAGTGGTACCAGTAGTACAGCAAAAGCAAGTTGCTAATCCTTACGACCCAACCGTAACGCTGATGTTCGGAGGAAATGTGAATCTATCGGATGCGCTCGGAGCATCTGCGGGCAACGATTACCATTGGGCTTTTGCCAATATGGACGAGTACCGGCAAGCAGATGTGGCGATGGTTAACCTAGAAAACCCCCTGACTCGCTCTAAATTGGGCTCGGGCAAAAAACAATTAAATTTTAAAGCCGATCCAGAATCGGTGAAAGTATTAACAGCAGGAGGAGTGGATATTGTCAATCTGGCAAATAGCCACGCTATGGATTACGCGGAACCGGGGCTGGTGGAGACTATGAATACTCTAGATAATAGTGGGATTCAACACCAGGGAGCCGGCCGAGATATTAAAGAAGCAAGGCGTCCAGATATTATTGAGGTTAAGGGTCAGCGGATCGCCTACCTCGGTTATTACGATGCCGACCTTCACGCCGCCGACCAAGGGAAAGCGGGCACTAACCCCCGCCGCAACAATCGCGTGGCAGAGGATATTCGAGCTCTCAGGGGTCAGGTAGACTGGATTATTGTTAATTACCATTGGGGAGTGGAATTGGCAGATTATCCGGGGGACTGGCAGATTGATTTGGCTCGGTTCACGATCGACCAAGGAGCTGATTTGGTAGTGGGACACCACCCCCAGGTCCTGCAAGGTGCAGAAATTTATAAGGGCCGCCCGATAGTTTACTCGTTGGGTAATTTTATATTCGGCCCGAATGCTCGCAGGGATTACGATACCGCAGTCCTGAAAGTATCCCTCAAAGACAGGAATATGAAGGTAGAGTTTCTGCCTGTGGAGGTGAAAAAGTTTCAGCCGAAGGTGGTGAAGGGAGCCGCGGCAGATCGCATCCTCAAACACGTTGAGCAAATTTCTAGTATTTTCGATCGGCCGATGCGATCTTCTGTAGTTCTCGAGGCCCCAATCAACCTAGGAACGGCACCAAAAACTCCTTATTCTCCATTGCCAGGAGCAGCAAAGAGCGGTACCCGAGGGCCAGGATCCGGTTCCCGGGCCAGCGACGGTGAAAGCAATCTGCAAGGCCCCGGACAAGCCAAACCAACTTTGATTTTGCCGGCTTTGCCACCTGCGCCCAAACAGCCGGACAACTCCTCATTTTTCCAGAACGGGACCGGGCCTGCAATGGAGTCAAACCCGCCTCCGAATCTAAATTTGCCGCCGCGCATCTACCGCACTCAACCTCAAAATCCCAGCGGGGAAGCAGATCCGTTTACGAAAGAGCCATTCATCAAAGAACCGTTTATTTCGCCCCCATCTCCCAGTCAAGGAGCAGTGCCGAGTCCCCAAAGCTATCTTCCCCCCACTCGGGCTGTATCTTTTGAAGTCGCACTCAAACAGCAGCCGACATCCACGATCGTTCCAGGTACAAGCAGCGACCGCTCCGGGCCGCGGATCGCCCTGCCTCCTATAGCTGGGAGCATTGGTTAGCCGATGGGGGTCGGAGCGAGAATGCAGGGGGAGGATAGGGGCGGTAATGGGTGAACATCAACTTAGCAGCGACCAATTATTAACGACCAATTTACTGACAACCAATGATCAATGACCTACTACCGATGACAAATGTGTTTGCGATCGCGCTCAAGCAAAAGCAGTACAAAACCTATATCCTCTCCGACGAAACCGCTAACTCTGCTCTAGAAGTTGTGCCGGAACGGGGCGGTATGGCCACTAGCTGGCTGGTTGAAGGCAAAGAAATCTTCTACTTGGACGCGGAACGGTTCGCCAATCCCGATCTGACAGTACGCGGCGGGATTCCCATCCTGTTTCCCATCTGCAGCAATCTCCCTGACAATACTTACACCCACAAGGGAGTGCAGCGCAAGCTCAAACAGCACGGCTTTGCGCGAGACTTGCCTTGGAGAATAGGCGAACCAGTTACGGAGGGTTGCGCCGCTCTTACCCTGATTCTCGACAGCAGCGACAAGACGCTGGCTGTTTATCCCTTTGAGTTCCAACTAGCCTTCACTTATCAGATTAAAGGCAATTCTTTGGAAATTTTTCAGCGATACACCAATCTGTCTGACGAACCTATGCCTTTTTCTAGTGGTTTCCACCCCTACTTTTTGGCGAGGGACAAATCTAAGCTCCGGTTTGAGATTCCCGGGATGCAGTACAGAGATCAGAACACCCACACTAAGGGTTACTTCACCGGGGTTTTTGACCCGACGCTGGATGAAATTGATGTTTCCTTTGACGAGCTCACTGGTCTTGCTGCTACTGTCACTGACTCGGCCCAGAACTTGCGGCTCACACTCAGTTACAACTCCAGCTATGGGAAGTTGGTTTTCTGGATGGTGAAGGGCAAGGATTTTTACTGTTTGGAACCTTGGACTGCTCCTAGAAATGCCCTCAACACTGGCGAACACTTGATTTATTTGCAGCCGGGAGCGACTTGCGAGATGCTGGTTCGCATGAGTGCAACTTTTTTTTAAAAAACACTTGCTATTTCACATCAAGGGTGCTACTATTAGAAATTGTGTGCGGTAAGAATGTTTTCGCGGGTCGCTAGCTCAGCGGTAGAGCATTCGGCTTTTAACCGATTGGTCTCGGGTTCAAATCCCGGGCGACCCATAAAAAATTAGTGAGTGAAAAATTTTGAGTTTTGAGTGGAATGCTCGGAACTCAAAATTTTGTTTTTTGAACTTTTAACTCTTTTGGCGTAAGTCCCGCGCTGTAATTGTACTCAATTGGGCGTCGGGATATAAGCCAAGCAAGGCTTGTGAAAAAGATCGACAAGTTCCTATTTCTCTAGCAAAAAACGTGTAAAATATAAGTGGTTGCGACCCACCCACTCGACTGCAAACAACAGGCTACAGTAGCAGTAAGATGCTTGGCAAGGACAACTGCGAGAGAAAGGGGGAAAGAACAGACCGCTGGTTGACAAGGTACGCCCTGTTGTGAAATATAATCCATGTTTGTTGTACGAAATAGTTTTTTGCCTTGGGAAACAGGGTTTCTGCGTGGGTTCCCTAGGAAGGGATAAAGGGTGTAAAAGCCCAGAGATGCTGTGTCAGACTCGGATCGTCTTCAGTGACGAATACCCAGCAATGGGATACCCAACAGAGCAACGGCAAACGAGACACGAAGCCCGAACTATAACGGTATTCCGTTTAGTTTGGGTATTTCACGTAAATCTGGAAAGATAGTGCGCGATCGGCTACAAATTGTCTTAAGATTGTCGTAAGAATTGAACTTGTCCAAAATCCACTGCCCAGAAATCACAAATAATTAGGAGGAATATCTATGGCGCTTGTACCTATGCGACTGCTGCTCGACCACGCGGCTGAAAACGGTTACGGCCTACCGGCTTACAACGTCAACAACATGGAGCAAATCCAAGCGATCATGCGCGCTGCTGACGAAACCAACAGCCCTGTGATTCTGCAAGCTTCTCGCGGCGCTCGTTCCTACGCTGGCGAAAATTTCCTGCGCCACTTGATTTTGGCAGCAGTTGAAACCTATCCTCACATCCCCATTTCGATGCACCAAGACCACGGCAATGCCCCCGGTACTTGCTATTCTGCCATGCGCCAAGGTTTCACGAGCGTGATGATGGACGGTTCTCTGGAAGCGGATGCTAAGACTCCCGCCAGCTACGAGTACAATGTTCAAGTTACTCGCGATGTGGTGAATGTTGCTCATTCGATCGGCGTTAGCGTTGAAGGTGAACTGGGTTGCTTGGGCTCTCTGGAAACAGGGATGGGCGAAGCAGAAGACGGCCACGGCTTTGAAGGTGCGCTTTCTCACGATCAGTTGCTCACAGATCCTGAACAAGCTGTTGATTTCGTCGAGCAAACCGGCGTGGATGCTCTAGCAGTCGCGATCGGCACTTCTCACGGCGCTTACAAGTTCACTCGCAAGCCGACTGGCGAAATTTTGGCAATCAGCCGCATTGAAGAAATTCACCGCCGCTTGCCAAATACTCACTTGGTAATGCACGGTTCTTCTTCTGTGCCCCAAGAATTGCTGGAAATCATCAACAACAACGGCGGCAAAATCCGCGAAACCTACGGCGTACCTGTGGAAGAAATCCAAAAGGGCATTAAGTGCGGTGTTCGCAAGATCAATATCGATACTGACAACCGTTTGGCCATTACCGCTGCGGTGCGCGAAGCTTTGTTTGCGAAGCCCGATGAGTTTGACCCCCGCCACTTCTTGAAGCCGTCGATCAAGTATATGCAGAAGGTTTGTAGCGATCGCTACAACTCTTTCGGTTGCGCTGGTCACGGTACAAAGATTAAGCAAGTGTCTTTGGACGATTTTGCAGCTAAGTATGCTAAGGGCGAATTGAGCTCTTCTGCTAAGAAGACTGTGGCTGTTTAAAAATTTTAGGTTTTAGATTTTAGATTTGTCTGAGGTCTAAAGTTTGGATTTCCGGGTAGCTTTGAAGTTGCCCGGTTTTTGTATTTGGACACAAACCCATAGAAGTAAATTCGTTGGAATCCCTGTGAAGCAAGAATCCCCACGCCTGATAGCCCGGGAGTGTCTATTTTGCTTACAATGAAGCTAATGTTCGTTGGAAATTGAACCGTTTGAATCAAAGGTGAAGGAATGGCAAAGGTTATTGCAGTTACAGAAGCTATTAAAAGCCTTGCTGAGGCTGAATCAAGGTTGAATTTGAGCCGAACTGAGGATGAGGCTTTTTTTACAGAGTGGCAA
>NZ_JANMZH010000452.1:0-34164 GCF_031383065.1 Microcoleus sp. OTE_8_concoct_300
CGATTCAATGTCTAGTAATTGGCAGGTTGTTGTTGAATTAATGTCTTTGTGTCCACACAAACTACCTAATTATCAACAAGGCTTAAGAGCTATGAGACTTATTCTATCAGCCTTATAGGCGACTTGTCGCCCCGACAGGATCAAACCATATGGTAATGAGAACGTCGCAAACTCGGCACCTAACGCAATTGTTATATACAATACGCTCGGATCTTTAAATGCCAAGAAAAATCTTTATGTTGATTTTGCTCAACCCGTTAATAATTTATCATTTTTTATAGGAGGGGATAATTATGTTAATCTTGGCAAGATTGATGTTTATACTACTACAGGATCACCCATTACAGTTGATATTATCGCTGATAATAATCAGTTTACTACAAATTTTGTAGATCTATCATCATTCACAAATATTACCCGCATTAGTATCAATAACATAACCGATATTAACGGTATTGTATATCAATACTTCGGACAGTTTTGGAACAGGGACAGTCCGCGAGCCGAGCTAAAAAGTCACTAAGATTTTAACCAAAAAGACAAAAAAAAGGCACTTTTTACGTTAAGCTCAAAAAACACACGAACTTAAACAACTGCCTGATGAATATTATTGAATCCATCTTACAACAAATGTCAGGGATTAATCAAGCTCAAAAAAAAATTATGGTAATTTTATTTCACACCATTTTACTTGCTTATGGCAAAGTAAACTTTACCAATCTGGGCCGTTACAGTTCCTTGAGTGAAAAGACCTATCGTCGTCACTTTTTCAAAGGCTTTAATTTTAGCGAATTTCATCAATACTTTCTCAGTATAGCATTAAATCATGAGCGAACAATTATTGCTGTAATCGATTGTTCATTTATCAAAAAAAGTGGCAACAAAACCGAAGGTAAAGCTAGCTTTTACAACGGTCTATCTGGCCGACCTGAAGAGGGATTAGAAATTTCTGTAATTTCTGTTGTCGAAGTAGAAACTCATTTGTCTTATAGTGTGAGTGTACAACAAACGCCCTGGCGTCCTCCGACAGAACTACCCAAAAATCCCCGGGCTACCCAAGGGAAAAAAACTCCAAAAAACCGAGGAAAAAAGAGGTATCTCAAAGCTCAACACCTGAACTAACAAGAGTTGACGATTATGCTCAACATTTTAAAAAAACTCGTTATTTATTGCCAGGATCTGTAGGTTACTTGGTAGCTGGCGGTTATTATTACCGCGCTAAGTTTTGGGATGCTGTACGGGATTCAAATTTAAATCTGATTACTAAATTAAGGGTTGATGCCAACTTAAATTACATCTATACAGGTGAAAGAAATAAACGAGGTGCACCTCGTAAATATGAGGGCAAGGTAGACTGCAATAATTTAAAATATTTAACTTTTATCAAAGAAGTTAGGCCGGGGGTTAAGCTTTATTCATTAGTATTATGGAGTTGTTGTTTGAAATGTAAAATACGTTTAGCTTGCCTTATAGAAGTTCAACCAGACGGTAAAATAAAAAATATTTTATTGTTGAACACCGATATTACTCTCCCAGCCGAGGAAATACTTGAGTATTATCAGGCTCGTTTTCAGATTGAGTTTATTTTTCGGGATGCCAAACAATTTACGGGTTTATCCGATTGTCAATCTCGTAGTAGTCAACGCCTTGGTTTTCATTTTAATGCCAGTCTAATTGCTTTAAATTTAGCCAAATATGAAGCTTATAATCGTCATTCATCTCCCGAACCCTTCGTGTTTTCAATGGCCTCTTATAAACGCCGGTAATTCAACAGACATCTACTTTACACCTTTATTAACAAGTTAGATTTAGACCCTAACTTAATTTTAAATCACCCTAACCTTCCCTCCGTCCTATCTTATGGTACTCTCGTTGCTTAAAAACTGTCCGAAGTATTGATTTAATACCAGTTTCAAAAAAGAATGCAACTGTAGGCCCGTACTCCAAACCCTGGTAGTCATCAGTCATTCCCAATTCTTCAATTCTTTAATCTAAAATCTAAAATGGTATAACCTCACATAGCGGCACCAATGTCATCACCTTGGTTTCTTACCACTTAGGTTTTAAAATTTTAGTTAAAAGCCGATCGCCCTAACCGTCGCGAACCATCCAAACCAACATTCCCAGCAACGGTTCCACCGGGGGCACAGCATAGTCATTGAGGTCAATTGTCAGAGTTTTTGACTCCAACTTCAGAAATCTCCAAACAGTACCGCTGCTGACACTTCCGTAAATTGTGGCGATCGGGATATTGTTAATTTCATTAAACTTTTGAGCCGCCACCATTTCGGCCGCGCACTGTCCCAACCCAACTTTTAAATCAGCTTTTTTCGCTTCAACTATGACAACAGCAGGCGCTTCAATCAATATTTGTTCGGGAGAGCGACTGATTAAAAAATCGCAAACTCCGCTCAATCCTAATTCCGGTTCTACGGTAAAATCTTCTCCCGAAAATAGGCTCACTTGCCGTTGCAAAATTTTTCTGACTTCGACTAAAATAGGACTAATAATCAGTTCCGATCGCGCTTTTTCAGAACCTGTAGCTGTAGCCAAGGGCAGTCCTTCAATTAGCGATTCCGTCAAATATAAACTCGGAGCGATTGGCTCGGTTTGCGGCAGGAATCGCCCTGCTTCTACTGTGGTTAAGTCAAAATCGCGTTTAGCTTTTCTGAGCGTAAATTCACTGTAGGACATTGAAAAGCACCAATTTTATTGATGTAGCAGTTTATTAAATTTGAAATCAAAATCATGGCATACAGCGATTTTACACTGCGAAAGGTTAAGCAAAGCTTCGGATTGACCGCAGTTGAAGGCGGCCGATTTTTGCCGGAAGTCGAGCCGATCGCCCCCAGTCCCATTTTAGCAGGTTTGTTGGAAGATACAGTTCCCTGGGCGATCGCAGTAGGAACGGAAAAAGCCAAATCAGAAGTAATTATCGCTCCCGCGCTTTTGGAAGTCAAACGGTTGCTGAAGCACCAAATCAGCGTATTTTCAGGTACTGATTTCACAGTCGATATCGCGGCGGGATTAAATGGAGTTTGCGACTTTTTAATCAGCCGATCTCCTGAACAATTTGAGATAGAAGCACCTGCGGTTGTGCTGGTAGAAGCTAAGCGAGATAACATCAACAGCGGTTTGGGGCAGTGCATCGCTGAAATGGTGGCGGCTCAAAGATTTAATGAAGCCAACAATAACCCAATTCCGACTATTTACGGTTCAGTAACTAGCGGCACTGCTTGGAGATTTATGAAACTCGAAGGACAAATTGTTACTATGGATGTTAGGGACTATCCGTTTCCCCCTGTCGAGACAATTTTGGGGATGCTTGTCTGGATGGTACTGGAAGGTTGAGAGGAAGGAAGTTCTGCAACGGATTCTGTAACGGATTTAACGGATGCCAGGAATAAGGAGCAAATCACAAATCACAAATCACAAATCACAAAAAAAATAGGCGAGCCGTATTTCAGCAAGAAAAATGGGTTTGAAGCCCCGTCCTTCTAGGACGGCTTTATATTGAATTCCCCTTTCGAGGGCGGAGAGGGAATTTAATCAACCTCTCCGAAGCTGGGATATGGTTGTCCCAAATCTCCCATTGCTGGGGTAATGTTCGCTTCGTCAATGTTATCGAGGCTTGTTGCGCTTAACACACTGTCCCCGTGACCTTAGAACTGTTTAATGTTAAACAACAGAGCGGAAAACTAGCGTCGCATTCTCCGGTGTTATGACCTCAATAACGTAGCCAGTTAAGGCTTAGACTGGTCAGAACGGCTTGCTTCGATTTCTCTGACAAGCCTCACGCCTTTAGGCTGAGGTTCCTGACAGCGCTTATCTCAATCAAAATTTTAAGGGTTCCCCGCAACGCCGTCTTACCTCAGCTTTTGACCTGGTATTCTACCAGGTGGGTACCGTGGCCCGTGCTTAAAGTTTCTGGGTACAAGCCCAGTTTACTGCTGCGCGAACATCTTGATTCCCTAGAGTTAAGAGTTATAGATCAAAAAAACATTATTGGCAGTCACCAACGTCGCAGTAGAACCTTTATTTAATATATACCAACTAACCAGATTTTGGCAACCTTCGAGCAATTTAACTTGGATACCACATGGATTCTACGGTTTGAGCGATCGCCAGTGCTTGCGATCGCCCCTGACCCACCTTGTCCGCGTCCAGCACAACTGTAACGTGACCGAGTTTGCGACCGGGACGCGATACTTTCTTACCATACCAATGTACAAAACCACCGCTAATTTGTGCCAGTTCTTTTCGTTTGGCTAAATAGTCGGACTCAGCCGACTCGTAGCCGAGCAAATTTACCATGACAGCGCCTGCACATTTCAAAGCCGAATTGCCTAAAGGCAGTTGACAAACTGCGCGCAAATGCTGTTCAAATTGTGAAGTTTCGCAGGCATCGATGGTAAAATGTCCCGAGTTGTGAGTGCGGGGTGCAATTTCATTGACTAACAGCTTATTGTCGGTGGTTAAAAATAATTCAATGCCGAATACGCCGACAGCTTGCAAACTGTTGAGGAGAGTGCAGGCGATCGCACAAGCTTCTGTTTTCACATCTGAACTAATATCAGCAGGTGCAATCACCAGGCGGCAAACTTGATTTTGCTGTTGGGTTTCTACGATCGGATAAATCGCAATTTCCCCAGTTGCCGATCGAGCTGCAATCACAGCCAACTCGCGATCGAACGGCACAAACTCTTCCACTAGCAAAGACTGACCCTTAAGCTTAGCACGAATTGACTCAAAACTCCCCCGATCCTTAACAATAAAAGTACCTTGGCCGTCATAACCGTGGCGGCGAACTTTGACGACAAAGGGAAAGTCGATCGATCCAGCATCCGAGTCTCCTTCAATCTGCACGCTGTCGGAAACAGAAATTGCCGGAAAGTCGATCGCCACCGCCTTAAACAATTCCGGGGGCAAATCCGCGCTGCAATCCCATTCCCAAAACCTCGGAGTTGGCAAACCCAAACCTTGTAAATAACAGCGTTGAACGTACTTATCCAACAAAGGAGAAAGCGACGACAAACTCGGCTGAAATAACACACCTTGCCGTTCTAGTGGCCGCAAACCATCCAAATCCACAAACTCATTTTCAAAAGTAATAACATCGCAACCATCTGCCAATTGAGCCGTAGACAAAACATCATCAACAGCCGCCAAAACAGCACCAGCAGCAACAGAAACTGCCGGGTCAGTAGCATGGGGAGTTTGCACTACCAATTCAATACCTAGCGCCCTAGCAGCATCCCCCATCATCGCAGCTAGCTGGCCGCCGCCGACAACGCCCACCCGCTTAAATTTGGCAGACGAACTGGCAGCGGTTTGATGTGATTTCATGTGAGTAAAACTCCGCATAGTCAACCTGCTTATCTTATCGCTATTTGTCCCCGGATGAATTACAGTAATTGAAGAGTTAAAAGCCAGAAAAGAGTTTTAATTGCATGATTAAATCGAGGCAGAAGCCAGAAAAAATGGGCTGCTAAAGTCTTTAATTATTGCACGATCCCAGCCTTTGGGAAACAGCGGTCGAGCCGCACCCCTCCAGAAAAGTGCCACATCTAGCAATTGGCGATCGCCAAGCATGGCATAATTGACAGCACTGCAAAAAGCAGATAGAAAGGTGCAAACACTGAAAATCAAAGATTCAGGGAACAAAATTTATAGGTGAGGATACTGTGAAAGTTTTAGTTGTGGGAAATGGAGGTCGCGAACACGCGATCGCAAAAAAACTGCTAGAATCTACGCGGATTAAACAAGTATTCTGCGTACCCGGCAACGGCGGCACAGCTACCACCAAAGGCTGTCAAAATCTGTCGCTCAACATCGACGACTTCCAAGGCATCGAACGCTTTGTGATGGTCAACAACATCGGATTAGTCATCGTCGGCCCCGAATTGCCCCTATCCCTAGGCATCGCCGACTATTTCCAACAGCGAAAAATGATGATTTTCGGCCCCACCAAAGCCGGCGCCCAAATTGAATCCAGCAAATCCTGGGCCAAAGAATTGATGCTCGAAGCAGGCATCCCAACACCCAAAGCTGCCGTATTTACAGACCCAGAAGCAGCCAAAGCATACGTTGTCGAACAAGGAACCCCAATAGTCATCAAAGCAGACGGACTCGCATCAGGCAAAGGAGTAACCGTTGCCACCACCGTCAAAATGGCTCACAGCGCCATCAACACCATTTTCCGAGGCGAATTCGGCACCGACAACATCCGAGTCGTCGTCGAAGAATTCTTAACAGGTCAAGAAGTCTCGATTCTCGCCCTCACCGACGGCATCACAGTGGAACCGTTGCTGCCAGCCCAAGACCACAAAGCTATCGGCGAAGGCGACAAGGGAGCCAACACCGGCGGTATGGGAGCCTACGCCCCAGCGCCCATTGTCACCCCGGAACTCATGGAAAGGATTCAAGAAGAAATTCTCGAACCCACCCTCGCAGCACTGCAAAAACGCAAAATCGACTACCGGGGTGTACTCTACGCAGGTTTAATGATTACCCCCGAAGGAGAACCCAAAGTCTTAGAATTCAACTGCCGTTTCGGAGATCCCGAAACTCAAGCGGTTTTGTCGCTGCTGGAAACTCCTTTGGAAGATTTGGTGCTGGCGTGCTGTCAGCAGCGTCTCGGTGAATATTCTATTCGCTGGAAGTCGGGGGCCTCTGTTTGCGTAGTTTTGGCTTCTGGGGGCTATCCTGGAAGTTATCAAAAAGGCAAAGTTATTACAGGTATCGAGGAAGCTGAAGCCAAAGGAGCAGAAGTGTTTCACGCCGGCACCCAGTTGAAGCACCAGCAGTTGGTGAGCGACGGCGGCCGGGTTTTGGGCGTCACTGCAGCGGGAGAAACTTTGGAACAAGCTATCTCCAAAGCTTATGCAGCAGTTGATTGCATCCAATTTGAAGGCGTCTACTGCCGCCGAGACATCGGCCGCCGAGCGCTGGGCGATAAAAATTAGGAATTGCGCCCTATTGTCGCTATCCCAAAGCGAAGCAATCTCAATGTAGAAATGTAACAATGAAGTTTGGTATCTCTGCGGTGGCGGTAGCGGACAAGCCGCAGCAGAAAATTCGATCGGGAGCCAACTGAATTGATCTTGCTTTTAATATTGAACTGGTGAATTGGTGAAATGCTGGCCATACTAAACAAAATCGGAGAAATTATTGCCCGCTGGTGGTCGGATTTTACCCTCCAGACCCGCCTGATGGCCGGTGCTACCCTCGTAGTGTCGTTAATTATGAGCGGCCTGACATTCTGGGCCGTGAATACTATCCAGCAAGACGCCCGACTTAACGATACTCGCTACGGCCGCGACCTCGGCCTGCTGTTGGCGGCAAATGTGGCGCCGCTGATTGCCAAAAACGATCGCTCCGAAGTCGCCCGCTTTTCCCGCCAATTTTACAGCAGCACCTCCAGCGTCCGCTATATGCTTTACGCAGACGAAGCGGGGGATATTTTCCTGGGGATACCCTTTTCGGAATCAGAGGTGCAAACTTCCCTGACCCTGCGCCGCCAGATCAAACTTCCCGATAATTTTCTCGCCGATATTGAGGCGAGAAATTTAACTTCTTTGCCTTTGGTGCGGCAGCATTTGACGCCAGATGGAGAAGTTACCGATGTATTTGTTCCGTTAATTCATGAAGACAAATATTTTGGAGTTTTGGCGATCGGCATTAACCCCAATCCCGCAGCAGTTATCTCTTCAAATCTGACTAGGGATGTCACTTTAGCAGTATTTGTGACAATTTGGGTGATGGTAATTTTGGGGGCTGTATTTAATGCCCTGACCATTACTCAGCCGATCAAACAATTAGTCTTTGGGGTCAAAAACATCGCCAGCGGGGATTTTAAGCAGCGAGTTGACCTGCCTTTAGGGGGAGAATTGGGCGAGTTGATCGGCAGTTTTAACGAGATGGCCGAGAAACTAGAAAGTTATGAAGAACAAAATATTGAAGAGTTGACAGCGGAAAAAGCGAAGTTAGAAACTTTGGTTTCAACTATTGCTGACGGGGCGCTGTTGCTGGACGCGAATTTGCAGGTGATTTTAGTCAATCCGACGGGGAAGCGGATTTTTGGATGGGAAGGTAAAAATGCCCTCAAAGTCAATGTTCTGAACATTTTACCTGCAGAAGTTCAGCAGGAGTTAGCCAGACCCCTGCACCAAATAGTGGCGGGCGATCTCGAAGGTGGCGAATTTCGCATCTCGATGAGCGAACCAGTCAACCGTACAATTCGGATTGTTTTAACTACTGTCATTCTGCACAAAGCACCCGGTGCCGAACCGCTGTGCAGAAGCTGCGTCCGCCACGAGGAAGATACCTGTACCGAGCCGCAACGCCCGGTAGCTGTAGAGTGTACTTTCTACGAGCAAACCTCCAAGCATCAAGGTTCCGGACATTACCGGGAAAGCCTCAAAGGCATTGCAATGACAGTGCAGGACATCACTCGCGAAGTTGAACTAAATGAGGCTAAAAGCAATTTTATCAGCAATGTTTCTCACGAATTGAGAACGCCTTTAT
Organism: Microcoleus sp. OTE_8_concoct_300; assembly: GCF_031383065.1. Lineage (NCBI taxonomy): Bacteria > Bacillati > Cyanobacteriota > Cyanophyceae > Oscillatoriales > Microcoleaceae > Microcoleus > Microcoleus sp. OTE_8_concoct_300. Next base: position 8,527 of record NZ_JANMZH010000452.1, read on the forward strand.
TTAATATCAAATCTTTTATCGAGACTCTCCACGAGTACGGAGAAGACCTTCAAGAAAGCGAGCGCAGGGAATTCCTAGAAATTGCCAATCGAGAAACCGATCGACTAACTCGTTTAGTTAACGACGTGTTAGACTTGTCGCGGCTCGAATCCTGCCGAGTTTATCACTTAGACGCTGTTGACCTCCCGCAAGCTGTAGAACAAACCCTGCGGACTTATCAGTTGAATGCTAAGGATAAAGGCATCGAATTAGAGCAACAAGTTGACCCGTATTTGCCACCTGCTTTAGGTCATTACGATTTGCTGCTGCAAGTATTTGCAAATTTAGTAGGAAATGCCTTAAAATTTACGCAATCCGGCGGCAAGGTCGCAATTCGAGCGTATTTGCTAGAGTCGGAGGCGGCTACCCACAAAGACGGCCAATCCGGGAACCACAACTTGTCACCGAATGCCGGACATTTTCCGGTAGTGCGGGTAGAAATTTCTGATACTGGAATTGGCATAGATCCCGAAGATCAACAAGCAATTTTCGATCGCTTTTTCCGGGTAGAAAACCGAGTACACACTTTAGAAGGAACGGGATTAGGTCTTTCTATTGTCAGAAACATTATCGACAAGCACCACACTAAAATTAATTTAGTTAGCGAAGTTAATGTGGGTACCACTTTCTGGTTCGACTTGGCAGTTTATCAGCCGAAACAAACAGTAGAGATGGAAAATTCTTGGCCAGTGGAAGCCACGGTGGAGAGTGAAACAATTGCGAGTCATGTTAAGTAAGCCCAGTTAATTAAAAGTAAAACACGATAGCTGTTAGAACCCCGACTTCTTAAAGAAGTCGGGGCTCTCTCTGCCTATTGTGTTTAAAGATTCTCCTCATAGGCCTGACCAAATGCTGACATCATCAGTGTTGATTATCCTTAGCTGTCCTATCTAAGCTCAACTTTACCGATAAAACGACATACCAACACCAATAAGTACCAATAGCAAATATTCCCCCCTCTGTCAAATTAGTCATTAAGATAAATGTTAATAAATACAAAGGCAAACCTGACTCGGGAAAACTTTCTTTAACTAGGTACTTTATACCTCTTAATATATTATTAAAAAATGACAAAATAAACAACAACAATCCGACCCAACCCAGTTGGCAAAGTATATCAATAAAACCATTGTGAGAGTGGGGTGGCACAAAACCAGATTTAGCTACAATAATTCCGTAAGCTGGGTTTTCCAACCCACGCCAAGACTGCCAAAATCCTGCCATCCCATAACCAAATAGGGGACTATTTTGATTGATTCGCTCAATAATTAAAGGCCAAAACTCGGTTCTACCTGTTAAAGTCATATCTTTTTTCAAACCACCTACAACAATAGCCTCTAAATTATTTAACACCAAAATACTTATACCTATACTACCCACCAAAAATAAGATAAAGTAGACAAAAGCCCATTTTACAGGTAATTTTTTTAAGACGGCTAAATAACTCCATAAACTGATTAATACCACTGTCAAAATCCGACTAGCACCACTACAACCTTTTTGCAATGCTACTAAAGCTATTAAACTTATAAATAATGATAAAGAGCGATACTTAGGCTCTTTAACAGCATATAAAATCCATAAGGAAGCTGTATTAGCCATTTGAAAAGAAAAAGGATTTTTATGACCTAAAACTCCACTCCAACAACCATCCCCTCCTGGGTTTCTTTTTACAATTACCCATAAAGCTAATAAACCACTTAGCCATCTCAATAATCCATAAATTTCCACCCAACTATACACTTTCCCTACATAAATAGAAACCAGTGTTATTCCCCACATAGCAAAAATAGCCCGAAAAGTCATGTCAGGAGTTTGTGACCACAAGCCAGACAAAGTCATAGTCAACAAAAACAAACCTAAAAAAATGTCTCCTGCTATCCATTTAATGACTAGAGAAACTGTTTTTTTGGTAGTTTTACTTAAGCGGGGAAATAACATTAATATCATCGCACTATAAATAGCAAGTTGACCAATAATTGTTGGGGGTGTAGTTTCTAAGTTGTAGAAAATTTTAGGATGGAGTTTTGTAAAGGGCATAACCGTGATCCCCGAACCACCAGTGATGGTAAAAAAAAGTATCCCTACAAAAATTTTTTCTAATGTGACACCCAATTTGGGATGGCGTGCGACTAAAATATAAAGAGTTACACAGAGGATAACCGCTAAACAACAAAGCATCAACGCAAACATCGGCACACTTAAAATATATTTCATCGCTTTACCTCTATCATCGAATTTGTTACTACCTATGAAATGGCTTACCCTTCCTGCCTTACAAGTGCCACTGCTGGCGCTGGTACTCATTCTCTCCTACCCTCAAACCAACCTCGCTCAGTCCCCAGCCCCCACAACAAGTATTAATACTGACTACTATTTAGGTGGTGGAGACAATATTAGAATTGATATCTACGATCTGCCCCAGCTTAGTGGGGAGTATCAAATTCCCGCTGGGGGAGCTATTCAAATCCCGATTATTGGTAGTGTTTCCCTTCAAGGATTAACTTTAGAACAGGCAGCCCAACTTATCACTAGAGCTTATAGCCGGGTCGTAAAAAGACCTGTAGTTACCATCAGCTTACAAGGTGCGCGCCCGCTCAATATTTGGTTATCTGGTGAAGTAAGTCGTCCCGGCTCGTACTTATTGTCCCTAGCTAATGGAGGTGGAACTAGACCATCAATTCAGTTTCCCACCCTTCCTCAAGCTTTAGAAAAAGCTGGGGGTATTCGAGCTAGCGCTGATATCCGACGAGTAATTGTCCGACGTCGTCTCGCGCCTAACAAAGAAATAACTATCACTTATAACCTGTGGGATTATTTACAAACTGGTCAAACAAGCCAAGACATCACGTTGCGAGATGGAGATCAAATCTTGGTTCCGCCTCAAGAAACAATTAATTTAGCAGAAACAAACCAAGTTAGTGAATCTAATTTTTCTCTACCTGCAGAGCAACCCCGTACTGTCTCAGTATTCGGAGAGGTAAAGCGTCCCGGTAGATATGTAGCGATTGGTGGTGATACCCAAAATGGTCAAAGAACCAACGGACAACCGACCATCATTCGAGCTCTACAATTAGCTGGTGGCATCACATCAATCGCTGATATTCGGCAAATCCAACTCCAACGTTATACTAGAAGTGGGAAACAACAAGTCCGCACTATTAACCTTTGGCAATATTTGCAAGAACAAGATACCTCTCAAGATACTATTCTACAAGAAGGGGATATTATTTTTGTCCCGACCGCGACGGTGATCGACCCAGGAGAAGTTTCTGTTCTAGCTACTGCTAGCTTTGCTCCGGGGGCTGTGCAAGTGAGTGTTATCGGAGAAGTCAATACTCCGGGGGGACTCAAATTACCTCCTAATACTACTTTAAATCAAGCAATTATGAGTGCGGGGGGTTTCAAACCAAGTCGCGCTAACTCTAGAGTTGTGGAACTGATCAGGCTCAATCCTAATGGCACTATATCCCGATCGCAAGTAGCAATTAATTTGAATCAAGGAATCGATGCTCAAACCAACCCACTTATTCAAGATAATGACATAATTATAGTGGGACGTTCGAGGACTGCTATCTGGGGAGACAACCTTAACGCTGTTCTCACACCATTTAATAATATTATTGGTGGAATTCTCGTCCCCACCAGACTCATAGAGCTACTCAGACTATTAGGAAATTAGGAAGTTAATAAAATTAGCCTTATGGATAAAAAGCTGTTTTCTCCCGTAAAGGATCATCTTAATGGTCGCTATCTGTCGGCCTCCTCACCTAATTACCTAGCTAGTACCCCAGAAGAGGATGACCAAGTCCTTGATATGAATTGGGTAATAGCTGTCGTCAAACGTCGCCTTCTGGTGATGGCGATAGTAGCTGCCAGCATAGGTACTTTGACCGGTAGTGTCATTCTCTGGAATGCCAAAAAAATTGTTTCTGAGTACGAAGGAAAATTTACTGTTTTAGTAGAACCCCTTACGACTGACGATCGGCTATCAAAGCTCTTAGTCCAATCTCAAAATAATAGTTTAGGTATCACCGACTTAAACAAAATTAAATCATCAGCGGAAGAAGGTTCCTCGGTCGATTATCAAAGTTTAACGCGGGTTTTAAAAAGCCCGGAAGTGCTAATACCATTAGTTAATAAATTGCAAGAAAGCTATCCAAATTTTGACTATAACACTCTCAATAACCGCTTGATTATCCAACGTGTTACTTTCTTGCGAGATGGGAAGCAGGGGGGTACTAAACTCCTAGATATTAGCTACCGTGATGCCGACCCCAAGCGCATAAAATATGTGCTGGAAGAAACTGCCAAATATTACCTAGAATATATGGGCAAAGAGCGCTTAAGAGTTAGCAAAAAAAGTATTGATTTTATCGCTAGACAAATGCCACAACTCCAGCAGAAAGTAGATACATTGCAACAACAATTACAAATATTAAGAATTAAGTATAACTTTAATCTACCCGAACTACGCAGCCGCAGCCTATCAGATCAGCTAGATAATTTAACTAATCGTCGCCTCGAAGTGCAAGTACAACTAGCAGAAAGTAGGCAGCAATATGAAACCTACAAAAAAAGATCGTTAAGGGGCGATAATCGCTGGATTGTTGATATTAGCCCCAAGTCTTATGAAAATTTAATTAGCAAAATAACTGAAATAGAGTCGCAATTAGCTTTAAGCTCTACTCAATTTTATGAAAATAGCCTTCCTATTCAATCTTTGAGGGAAAAGCAGCAAAGTTTGCGCGATTTAATGCAAAGAGAAGCTGAGTCTGTCCTCTTTCAGATGAAATCACAACTAGAACAGTGGGAAGCTCGCGATCGAGTGCTAACTAATAGCCAAAATTTACTGCAAGCAAAAATCACTCAACTGCCCCAAGCTCAACGTCGCTATGACGAAATACAATTACAATTAGAACTAGCTAAAGATACTCTCAAACTGTTTATAGAAAAACAAAAAACGTTACAACTAGATGCTGGTCAAATTGATGGAGCTTGGCAAATTATATCTAAACCACAGTTAGTCAAAGACGAAAATGGTGATATCTCTTCAGTAACAGAAAAACCAACCCGCCGCCAGCTAATGATCGCGATCGTTATTAGCATTTTACTAGGCATTGCTATAGGTTTCCTAGTAGAAGTTTTAAATACTGTTTTCCATACTCCCGAAGAAATTAAATCAGCAACTAAACGCCCTCTTTTGGGAGTAATTCCGATCGCGAAAGCAATGAAAATTAAATCTCGTATAAGTGAAAGTTTTCCACCTAAATTCACTAGCGTAAGTTCAACTACTAACAGTGAAAGCTTAAAACGAATAATAGTTTCAAATTACAAAGATTTTTCTGTAATAGAGGCCTTTCATTACTTATACACAAATATTCAGTTATTAAATGCTGAACACCCGATAACTTCTTTAACCATCACTTCGACCATTAAAGGTGAGGGTAAGTCCACTGTAGCAGTTTATTTAGCTAAAACTGCTTCTGCTGTGGGCAAACGAGTATTATTAGTAGATGCTAATATGCGTTTTCCTCAACTGCACACATACCTTGGCTTATCAAATAAAAAAGGTTTAAGTAATACTTTGAGTTCTGATTTAACCTTAAATGAGGTTATTCAGCGATTGCCAGACGATGACAATCTTTTTGTCCTGACTGCTGGTACTATTCCCCGTGATCCAATTACATTACTTTCTTCCAAAAAGATGCACTATTTAATGGAACAATTCCTAGCCTTATTTGATTTAGTAATTTACGATACGCCACCTTTAATTGGTTTAGCTGACGGTCATTTACTAGCTTCTCAAACGGAGGGTACAGTGCTGATAGTAAAAATAGAAAAAACCGATCGGGGCATGGTAAGAAAAGCCTTAGATCAACTAAATGTAGCCGATTTTAAAGTATTGGGAGTAGTAGCTAATTGGGTAAAATGACGGGAAAATGGAGTTAGAGAGCCGAAGGAAGAAGTAAGATAATTTTCGATTTTAGCCTGGTCAGAGGTAATGGATTACTGGAGCTGGGTTGGGAGTTTGCCTATAGTGGGATTCTTTTTTGAAACTGGTATAAGAAGTCGATGTAAAATGCAAGATAAGTAAATCAACCTAATTAAACGTAAAACTATCTCGCTGTTAGCCCCCCGACTTCTTTAAGAAGTCGGGGTGGTAATTATATCAAGACTTAAGAAAGAGTCTTTCTAGCACGTTCCGATCGCTCTTCTGCGGTATCCATAACATCCGCCATTTTATCCACCATTTCTCCTGGGTAATTTTCCAGTACCCGAGTAGAAAGCGAAATCCGGCCGCGACCTTCATCAAGGTCAACCACCAGTGCTTTCAGGGGTTGACCGGGAGCAAAGAGCTTTCCAAGGTTATCAATGTATTTTTGGCTGACTTGCTTGATGTGCAGCAAACCGCTAACTCCTTCTAAGTCTACAAACACGCCAAAAGGCTTGATGCTGCTGACTTTTCCTTCCACCAACTGACCGATTTGCAAATCCCTGAAGGCATTCGATTGAGTAGCCATCCGCTGGGAAAGTACGAGTTTTTCTCGCTCGCGATCGACCTCCAAAAAATTCACGCTCAAAGATTGACCGATCAGCGATTCTATGTTATCGCGTTCCACTAAGTGCGATCGGGGAATAAAACCGCGCATTCCCTGAACATCTACAGTCACGCCGCCCTTATTTGCGCCAGAAACCCGTACCTGAAGAACTTTACCGGTTTCCTGCAATTCAATTAAATCTTCCCAAGCTTGCTGAATTTGTAACTGCCGCAGAGACAAGGTAACTTGGCCATCTGCATCTTGTTCGCGGATAATCAAAAAGTCCCGTTCCTCGTCCAGGGGAACGACTTCCGACAAATCCGTTACTGTTCTCAAAGCAGCCTCTTCGATCGGCAAAAAAGCCGAAGACTTGCCGCCGATATCAACATACGCGCCGTTTGAGTCGTACTCGAACACTTTGCCGCGCACTACTTGTCCTTTCTGGAACTCGTAATTGTGCTGTTCGAGGGCTTTAGCAAAATCATCCATTGAAAAGGATGCTTTTGCGCTTTGAGAACCTGTAGATTTGGAATTCATGTCAGTTTAGTTGTCAGTTGTCAGTAATTTAGTTGTCAGTTGTCAGTAGAAAAATTTTCCCACTCGGACCATCTCCCCATCTCCCCATCTCCCCATCATCCACCAAACAAAAACCAATCCCCAAAACGGAACAACCACCCAAATCGCCAGTAACTTCGCATAGATGGCAAGCCCCGAGGCAAAGGCTGCTTGGATCAACGCCGATTGGCGACCTGTGCGCAACCAGCGTAACCCCTGCCAAATTGCCCACAGGCAGAGTGGCTGCGTCAAATTTGTCACAAAAACACCCTGTCGGCTCCAAAACACAAACGAAGGCGAAACGGCGAGCAGGGTGATGGTGAGTAGAGAAGCGAATTGCGAATTGCGAATTGCATGGTGCGTGGATTCCCCTTTCTCCCTTTTCCCCTTTCTCCCCATCTCCCCATCTCCCCATCTCCCACTCTCTAAGCTGGTTGAAGTTGCTGATGAAATAGCTGCTTCACCTGCCTCCACGAGTCGGCTGCTGCCGTAGCGTCGTAACTGCCGCGGTGGTCGCAGAAGAAGCCGTGATCGGCATTGTAGCGGAAAATTCGGTGAGAAATACTGTGTTTTTGCAATTCGGCGGCGATTTGCTCAACTTGTTCTAAGGGAATGCTGGGGTCTTGAGTGCCAAAAAAGGCGTAGAGAGTGCCTTTAATGTCTGCTGTGCGGGCGATCGTGGGGGCTCCGCCACCGGGGGTTAGAATGGCGATACCGGCGCCGTAGAACGACGCTGTAGCCTTGATTTCGGGCAAAGTAGCGGCGAGGTAGGCGACGTGCCCTCCAAAGCAGAAACCGATGCAGCCAAAACCTTGTTGTTTGACAGAGGGTAGAGTTTTGAGGTAATCGATGGTGGCTTGGATATCGCCGAGAAGTTCGGAAGCTGTGGTTTGTTGTTTGTATGCTCGGCCGATTTTGATAGCTTCGGGTGTGTAGCCGGTTTCAAAGCCGGGGGCTTGACGTTGGTAAATGGCTGGGGCGATCGCCACATATCCTTCTTTTGCTATTCTTTCAGTAACTTCGCGGATGTGCGAGTTGACGCCAAAGATTTCTTGAATCACAATAACTGCGGGAAATTGCCCGGATGCTGCGGGTTGGGCTAGGTAAGCGGCGATTTGCAAATCTCCGTTGGGAACTGTGACGTTAGCTGTGCGAATTTCTGAGTTGGCCATAGCGATTTTTGCTCTAGAGCAATTCTATTTCATTTGTGAATGAGATTTTTTTAAACGAACCGCGAAGACGCGAAGAACACGAAGGAAGAGAGGAGAAGTTTTTTATAGAGATTGTTGGCATTATACCAAGGTTTCTGGCTCAACCTGCCCCTAGAGGTATGTTTTTTTGCTAAAGATTCTCTTCTCTTCTCAATCTTCGCGTTCTTCGCGTCTTCGCGGTTCGTTTAAAAAATCTTTTGGAGTAACTCCTCCCACATTTTACAATATCGCATTCTCGGGAAATCTCTGCTTTAAAATAGGCATTACCGGACAGGGTTTTTGCTCCTGCAAATTCTCCGGTTTGTTCCAACTAAAAGGCCCTTTCTTCTCCGCCGACATCCACAGTAAACTTTTTGCTCGCGTCATCGCCACATACAGCAATCTAAACTCTTCTGCTTTTTTCAAGTAATCTGCTTGTTCCCAGGCTTCGCCCAGATTTGGTAAAGGATATTTTTCGTGCAAACTCGCTCTAATTTGTGCTCTCGCTACCTCGGATAATGTGAAATCTCCTAAGAATCTAGCTTGCGGCAAAACTCGCAAATTTCCGGGGATGGTTTGTTCATGCAAAAAGGGGATAAAAACGCAATCCCAATCTAATCCTTTAGCTTTGTGCATGGTAATAATTGTTAGTTGACCTTTGCTGGTGTAGCGTTCTTCTATTTTGTCGTCTGCATCGACAGGTTCAAATCTTTCGGAACTGACAATTTCGCTGATTACACCCAAAATATTGCTCATTGAATTGTTGCCGGCTGTTTGGATTGCTACTCGTTCTGCTAATTTGTCGGCGGTGGCTAATTCTGTTTGATCGTATTGCAGCGCTAAGGCTAAAAATGATATGATTTGGTAGGGTGGCAGTTCTAAGCGAGCTTGCAGCAAACCGCAGCAAAAATAGCGGCATTTGCGAACTGGTTCTGACTGCTGCGGGTCTAGGGGACCTGGGTAAAGGAATTGCTCTGGGCTGGTAGCAAAAGCATTGTAGTCTTGTTTGGGGATGAGTTGCCGATCGCTCAAAATCTTTAATGCTGCTTTCAGGTAGTCTGGAGAGTGCGGGCGATCGAGAAATTGCAGCAGTGTTAAGATTTCCCAAGGTACTTGAGAATGTCGATCGCGCTCTCCCACATCCTCAATTTTAATCCCGTATTTGCGCAAATCAAAGCTTAATCCGTTTTTTTGAGGATTTTCCAGCACTTCTTTGATAAACTTGCCTTGTTTGTTTTCTCGCACCAAAACAGCCATCGATTTAAGATTTTCTAACGGCAACTTTTGCCGATTTCCCCCATCGCTCGCTTCACCCCCACCTTCGAGATTATTCTCATTGGTTCCCCCTTCCAAATCGGCTGGTAAAAATTTCTCAACTAACTCAATTACCCGCTTGCCAATTAACTCGACTGTCTGGTAAATATCGCGGGGAGTATACAATTCTAAGCCTCGACCAAGGGGTGCGGGATTTGCATTTTGCTGCGGGTCATCGCTGGGTACTGGCTTAATAGTTTGGTCGCGAAAAGGTTTTTCTATTTTGGCTAATTCCGAGCCATTTACCCATTGCAACATAAAGTTAGCTGCATCGATAATCACCTTGGTGCTGCGGCCTGCACTGTCCATTGTCGCTAACTTTTTATTGATTTCGCACTCATCACAAAATTTGTTAAAATAAATGGGATCGGCCGGAGTGAAAGTAGAATTGATAGCTTGATTTGGGTCGCCAACTCTGATAAAATTGGGAGGTGAGTTAGGATGCTCTGGATCGATCGCCAATGTTTCCAAAAGCTTAGTCTGCAAAGGTGTTGAATCCTGGGCTTCGTCCTCAAAAACGGCAAATACTTGCTTTTGCTCGATCGCCCTCGCCTTCGGATTGTCCAACACGCGCAAAGCTGCTAAAATCATCTCGTCGTAATCGATGAATTCCCGACTCCTCAACAAAGCCTGATATTTTTGATATAAACCCCCAGCTACCGCTAAAATTTCATAACCGTCCCCAGAAGCAACAGTGCTCATCTCTAACAACTGTTCGGGAAACAAACCAGAAGATTTCGCCTCGTGAATCACAGTTTTAGCTAACTGTGGTAAAATCTCGGTTCGCAAAACTGATTGTCGCCGCAGCCTCTCCGTTTCCTCTCCGTCGAATTGCTGTCCTTCCAACAAAACTTGATATCTGCGGGGATTTTCGGCTATCCAAAGTTCTACACAACTGCGAATTAATCGGTGACTTTGAGTCGGAGTCACTAAAGTCGAATTTTCTAAATTTAAACCAGACAAATCGGGATGGCGCATCGCAATATTTAAAGCTAAACCGTGCAAAGTGTGCACGGCAAAACCACCTTGAGATAAAGATAATTCTGCCAACCTTTCTCTGATTTTAGCTTTAATATTTGCAGCAGCCGATCGCGTAAATGTCACGACAATTAACTGGCGGCGGTTGTGAAGCCCGTTGCGGGCGATCGCAATTGCCGACGCAGCAGCCATTCCCGTAGACTTCCCGGCCCCGGGAACCGCTGAAACAGCAAGGGGACCGCCTTTCCAGTCCGCCATGTCCTGCTGCCCCGCACGCAAGGATGAGCGAATTTGATGGCAAGCTTGTTCTCGCAAAACGGCCACAGAGTCTAACCCAGAGGAAATGTTGCCAGGGCGATCAATATTCGTTGTCGATCGCATAAAATCAGAATCAAATTCATCAGTCATTATTACATCCGCGTTTATCTGCGTTCATCTGCGGTTAAAAATAAAAAAATCTTCAACCTCTACCGTTTCCATTTCGGTATCGGCTAAACTAACGCTATCTATTTGAGCTTAAATTAAAATCCGCCTAAAATTCAATACCCAAATTTTTTTTACAGGAAAAACTCTCAATGAAAACTCACCTCAAAACCAATTCCTCGCCGCACAAGCCAAACCCAAACCCAACCAACAGCAGCACAACTCGCTTTGCTGTGGTGGCATTCTTAACTTTATCTTCAGCCATTGCTTTGCCTAGCTGCGGATCTCCACCGCCCAACGCTACACGCAGCGAAGCTTTACCCAGCTTAGCTTCACCCAGCAGCCGTCAAAACCAAGTTGCCGCATCGGCTCCACCACCCCCACCTGCAGCCCAGTCAGCAGCCGGAGGGTCAAAAACTGCTGCTGTATCAAAAAAAGTAGCAGAAACTCCGGCAACCCGTCCCCAACTGATTAAAAAAGCCGAACTCAGTGTAGTTGTCAAATCTATTGACGCCAGCACTAAATCTGTTACTAAAATTGTCGAAAAACAGCAAGGCGATATCTTGGGTTTCCAAAATCAAAAGCCTCCGGATTCCAGTGTCCGCCAAACGGCGTCTGTGGAGATTCGCGTGCCTCAAGAACGATTAGAAACTACTTTAGAGGCTTTGGCAAAACTCGGAACTGTAGAGAACCGTTCTCTGACGGCTGAGGATGTTACCGAGCAATTAGTTGACAGTGAGGCTAGACTGCGGAACCTCCGCAAATCGGAAGAAATGGTGTTAAAAATTATGGAGCGATCGGGTTCTGTCGGCGATGTTCTCAAAGCTTCTCAAGAGTTGAGCAATATTCGGGAGTCGATCGAACGCATTGACGCGCAGTTAAAAAGTTTGCGAAATCAAGTAGCCTATTCGACTATTAGCTTAACTCTAGAAGCAGCTGTATCGGCTCAACAAACTCCGGAACCTTCTCTAGGTTTGCGGGTGCAGGAAACTTGGGGGAAAGCGACTCATTCTGTGGGTGAATTAACGCTCGGTTTGTTTGGTTTGGGTATTTGGCTGTTGGCTTATAGTCCTTATTTTCTGTTAATTGCGGCTGCGGTTTACGGCTTTAATCGGTTTAAGAAACAGCCTTCTGTTCCGACAACTCCAGAACCGAAACCGCCTCAGTAGTCAGTTGTTAGTTGTCAGTTGTTCGTTGTCAGTTGTCAGTTGTTAGTTATTAGTTGTTATTAGCTTTCCAGTCAACAGTCAACAGTCAACAGTCAACAGTCAACAGTCAACAGTCAACTGACAACTGACTAATCATCAATTTGCCATCCATCTTTGGTATAATCTTCATCCACAATCTTTTTGGGCCGCATCACCAGCACAACTCGCCCCAAAATAGGAATATGTGGGGATTGTTCAAACCAGTACAATTCTAAATTGCCCGCGTTATCGGCGAGGAAATAACTCTCAGGATCCCACTGTCTTTGGGCTCGATCGGCAATAATCAAAACTTCTTCGACTTTGCCTTGCAGGGGTACCGGCAATCTATCGCTCATTTCCAAAACCGCCACCGGATCTTCAGCGTTCAAAATTACCTGCCATCCGGGAATCGCCACCCAAGCTCCGGCTCCGGAAAATTTTACCATTCGGAATGGCTCGATTTCCTCCGGCAAAGGCACTGCCAGCAAATCTGTCGTAGAGAGTGGCAATTTGCCCACAACGGGGACAACTCGGGGCAATTGTTCCTCAGAATCGAGCCGGTAGACAGGCAAGCGGGGCGCTTCCCGTCTGGAAACTACGGTAAAATCGACGAGTAACTGCTCGATTTGCGCCCTAGCGGTTTGGCTGCTAGCTAATTTTAAACCGCGAGCAATTAAGCGCGATCGCTCTTGCAAATCGCTTTTCTGTCTCGCCAATTGCCAGCATTGGTAAGCCATAGCATCGCCGGGAGTGTCTGTGAACCCTTGGGGGAGACTCCCGAAGTGCGAAAACTCCTTGATCGCTTTAGCAACTTGGCGAGCATCGTCAACATCCAAATTGTGGGTTAGCATCAAAGCGGCCGCTCCGGCCCGCTCTACCTGAGAGAGAATCCGAAACTCGTATAAGATATCACTACCTTTGGTCAGGAAGTGCGATCGAACCAACTCTGAAGCCCCAGCATTTACCATGCTCGTGTAGACTTGGGCTGCTACGCTCACTTGATTTTGCTGAATTGGCTCAAAACCTGTTTCTTCAAAAATTCTTTGAGAGTTGTAGCCAGCTTTTAGCAGTGCAGTGCAGGCCTGTCCCCACTCTACCCAAGTGCCTTCTTTTCGGCGGAGCGATCGAATTAACTTTTCGACATCCACAGCATTGGTGGAGGCTGCAGATGCAGAAGGAGATGAATCTTGCGGTGTATCAGTCATAATTGAATCAAAAACCAGCGCTAAGTTATGTGTGATTGGAGACCGCCAAGGCTCGTGTCGCGGCAGAGCGATAGATTGATAGTAAGTGAGTTATGAGACTATTGTTACAGAATAGTTGCTCGCCTAAATTTACAAAGGGGAGTTTATCGTATTGTTATGTATAATGCCATTCCAGAGCTAGATCAAATTAAACGCCAGCTCATGACCCTACACCGACCCAAAAAGCCCAAAATGCTGGTAGTAGACGACGAACCAGACAATCTGGATTTACTCTACCGCACTTTCCGACGAGATTTTAACGTGTTCAAAGCTGAGAGCGGAATTCGCGCCTTGGAAGTCCTCGGCATCGAAGGCGAGGTCGCCGTCATCATTTCCGACCAGCGGATGCCAGAAATGAAGGGAACGGAGTTTCTGAGCAAAACCGTGCCCCAGTTTCCGAATACGGTCAGAATTATTTTGACTGGTTTTACGGACATTGAAGACTTGGTCGATGCCATTAACTCAGGACAGGTTTACAAGTATATCACCAAGCCTTGGGACCCAAACGAATTGAAAATGGTGGTGCAAAAGGCGGCCGAGACTTATGAAGTTCTCAAGCAGCGGACTGAGGAATTGGACCGCGCCCAAAATCAAATACAACTGTTAGCAACAATCATGCAAACGGCTGTGGATTATCCGAGTTTGGAAGCAAGTTTACAGCCAATTGCTACTGCTATAAGCGATAATTTTTTGGCGGATGCTTGCATTTTGCAACTGGTGGAAGGAACTGTTTTAATGCCAGTCCAAGGCAGTCACACCACCAGCCAAACTGTGGAAAATTGGCTGGCAGATGACCCTCTGGCTCGAGAGGCAATCGCCTCTCAAACTATTCAGGGTGCTGTGAATATTGCGAACGACACAGCCCTAGCGAGCGTGCCGCACTATCAAAAATCCGGCATTCAAGCTCACCTGAGCGTCCCGGTGATTCACAAAGGTCGATCGATCGCCCTGATTTCCATCCAGTGGAAACAGCCTTGTTCCCTGCGTCCCGACGAACTCACAACAGTTCACCTCGCCGCTCAAGAAGTTGCTTTGGTATTGACGAGTTTTCAGGGTCATTAGTCCTTAGTCATCAGTCATCAGTCATTAGTCATTAGTCATTAGTCCTTAGTCCTTAGTCATCAGTCCTTAGTCGGCTCTGTGTCTTGAGTCGAAAAGGATAGCCAACCAATGATTAAAGACAAAATATCACCGATAGCTAACAAATAAAAAAGCATTAATGACTGGCGACAGGATGACATGAATGGACGGATTAATTATTAGTTCCGGGTGACAAATCACCAATTACCAATTACTTTACCCAATTACCAATTAGCAATGACAAATGAGTAATGACTAATAATGCCGAACAAATTAAAACTATATTTAATCGAATTGCACCAGTTTACAACCAATTGAACGACTGGTTGAGCTTTGGGCAGCACCGAATTTGGAAGCTTATGGCGGTGAAATGGAGCAGTGCCAGCCCCGGAAATACTTGTTTAGACTTGTGCTGCGGCAGCGGGGATCTAGCTTTGCTGCTGGCAAAACAAGCAGGGCTTACCGGTTGCGTATTTGGAGTAGATTTTTCTGCCGAACAATTAGCCGTTGCGGCCAGGCGCGCGAGACCTTTTCTCACCCCTGCAAGTCCCATTTCTTGGGTAGAAGCTGACGCCCTAGACTTGCCTTTTGCCGACAATTACTTCGACTGCGCCACAATGGGTTACGGGCTGCGCAACGTGACAGACATCCCCCGCAGTCTTCAGGAATTGCACCGCGTACTCAAACCCGGTGCAAAAGCAGCTATTCTCGACCTCCACCGCCCCAGCAATTCCCTAATGCGGAGCTTTCAGCAGTTTTATCTAGACACTCTCGTAGTGCCCATTGCTCAGCAATTTGGCATGACTCAAGAATATGCCTACATTAATCCTAGTTTAGAAAAATTCCCGATCGGGCAGCAGCAAGTGGCGATCGCCAAACAAGCCGGATTTGCCGCCGCCACCCACTATCCTATTGCTGGAGCTATGATGGGAGTATTGGTACTGGCCAAAGGAATTGAAAATTAAAAATGTTTGCAGTCTAAATCCGCTATCTAACAGTAGGGTACACCTAGGAGTGCGCGCACCTTACTAAAAATGCTGGTATTCTCAATCATTACTCTCAGTGTAGGGTGCACGCAGGAGTGTGCGTACCTGACTAAAAATCCTGGCAGTTTAAATCAGCCGTCTAACAGTATGGTGCAATACTCCGTGTGCACCTTACCCTATTTTTAATCCCTTATGAATCCGTCTGACATTTGGCTGTTGGTTGCCCCACCTGTAGTGGGAGGAATTATTGGCTATTTCACTAACGATATAGCTATCAAAATGCTGTTCCGCCCCTATCGAGCTATTTACATCAAAGGGCGGCAGTTGCCTTTCACTCCAGGCTTGATCCCCCGCAATCAAGAGCGCTTGGCAAAGCGAATTTCCGACACAATTATGGGTTCGCTGCTGACGCCAGAGGAGCTGCAAAACTTAGCCCGCCGCCTCCTGCAAACCGAGCGGATGCAGTCGGTGATTCTGTGGCTGTTGCAGTTGGCGCTGGATCAGGTAAAAGCAGACGCAGAGCAAAAAACCGCTAAAATTCTCGCTAACATTCTGCGAGATTTGCTGGGAGAATCTGTGCCGCGAATTCTCAAAGTTTTGGCGCGCCGGGAAGATTTTTTAGAAGCTCAGCTCAATCAAATTTTTGACCAAGTTTTGCTGGAGCTTCAGCTAACAGAATCTCAGTCGGCTCAGCTTGCTGATTGGTTGTTGCAGGTAGTAATACCCCCAGAAGTGCTGCGGCAGGCTTTAATTGACTTTTTGACCGATCGCAATATTTCGATCATTGATGAAGGGTTTCGAGAAAAAACCAGCGGCACTTATTGGGTAGTAGCAAATTTGTTTGGTTTGCGCAACACTTTAACTCGGCTGCGGACTTTTTGTCTCGATGACAGAGAAGCGACAAATCAGCGGTTAGCAGAGTTAACTATTTCTCTGGGAATTCGCGGGCGAATTCAGGAATGGCTGCAAAATTTGTCGATGCAAAATTTACCAGTTTCGACTGTGAGACAGTTGCGAAAAACTATGCGCGACAGTGTTCGCAGCTACGTTCAAGAGCGGGGTACAGACATACTTGACGGGTTGAGCAAATCTATTGACTGGGAAAATATTTCGCGGTTGCTTCTGAAGCGATTGCAAACTTCAGCGGTGATGAGCGCTTCCCTCGGAATTGTCAGCCAAGAACTGGCTTTGGTTTTAGAGCGCTATCTAGAGCGGGATTTAGAAAATATTGTAGCTCAGGCGATCCCGATTTTGAATATTGACCAGGTGATTGTCGATCGAGTAAAAGGTACTTCTCCTGAAGAGTTGGAGTTAGCAATTCAGGGAATTGTCCAAAGCGAGTTGCAGGGAATTGTAAATTTAGGAGGCATTTTGGGTGTTTTTGTCGGCTGTTTGCAGACAGTTGTGGTTTGGATTCAGCGGTGATTTATTTCGACAGCTGTGAGATATTTGTTTTGACACTCCTGGGCCTGAAGGCGTAAGGATTCTTAGATCATAGATCGGACTTAAATTAAGAGCGTTTCCGCACCTAACCCAGAGATCCAGTCTCCCTAAGCGTTTACGATCTCTAGGATCGAAGTTCCGACGTGCCCCGTCGTACCTATCCCGCGATTCAGGATATTAATTGCGGCATTACGATCTCTATCCATCTCGCATCCACATTTACAAATATGGGTTCGGGTGGATAGAGATTTTTTAACGACTTCCCCACAATTACTGCATTCTTGACTGGTGTAAGCAGGGTTCACCGCAATGGTAATCCGACCAAACACTTTTCCAAAATATTCTAAGAACACTCTGAACTGGTGCCAAGAAGCATCGCTAATTGATTTTGCCAAGCAGTGATTTTTAACCATGTTGGACACTCTCAAATCGACCTAAGCCACTACATCGTTTGATGTGATTACGCACCTTGCCAACTTGATAGCATGGTGCAATACGGCTGTCTACTTATTTTGAGATGTCGCTTACCTAAAATCACTCTAGCTTTCTGGCGATTTGACCCACCTTTTACCTTCCTGCTTACAAGACGTTGGGCACGTTTTAGCTGTGCTTCACCTCTACGCAGAAACTTAGGATTGGGAGCTATTTCGCCATTTGAATCAGTGTAAAACTCTTTCAGCCCGACATCCAATCCAACTGTTTTGCCTGTTGTCATTACAACCGTTTCTACTCGATCTACTGACACGCAAAACTGAATATAAAATCCATCTGCACGCTTGACTAACCGCACCCGCTTGATTTGACTCGGAGCGTAAAACCCTAACTCACGAGTGCCTTTCATTTTCACTCGCCCAATTCCGCACTTGTCGGTAAAGCTGATTGATTTTCTATCTTCTGAAAGCTTCCAAGAATTGGTTTTGTACTCAACAGAACGACAATTTTTTTGGAACTTCGGAAACCCGACTTTTTTACCTTTGATTCCTTTTTTGACGTTTTCATTGAAGCGAGAAATACTAGCCCATGCTCTTTCTGCACTAGCTTGTCGAGCCATCGCGCCTAACTTGTTCGCAAAGTCAAATTCTTTAGCCCAAATCGCACAATACTTAGAAAGAGCGAACCATGATTTAGCTCCACCATCAATCCAAAGCCGGATCGATTTGTTGCGAATGAATTGACAAATTCTAATCGCTTCATCGATTGCCTGGAACTGATCAGGTTTTGCGTAAGCCTTGAATTCGAGGGTGAGCATCTTGTTTTCCTTGTGTACGCCTATGATAAAACGTTTATCATAGGAATGGTTGGTTTTATCCAAAAACATGGAGAAAGTCCCCCTAGAAAAGGGAGGCTCTAACCCCATTTTTCTGGTAGTCTAATATTCAATCTCTTCGGCGCACTCAGTACCAAACACCCAGTCTTTCGGCTGTATTTACGCCGTCAGCAAAAATAATTTTGGTAGAAACCGGGTTTTTGTCGCCCAATCCTAATTTACCTATTTCCCAAATCTATGCCAGCCCCAAATTCGGACGATCGCACATATATCCCAAAAAACCCCCGCAACCTCAGCCGCCAACAATACGAGCGTTTAACCGCAGAAATCGCCGCTCCCTACCGGCCTATGCGACAGTTTGTCTACGTAGCTTGCGGCGCTTCCGGCTTTATCGGCGGCTTGGTTTTCCTCGCTAAAATTGCCTCCGGCCGCGAAATTGGTTCGGCTTTGCCCAATTTTGCCCTCCAAGTCGGAGTGGTGGCTCTGATGGTGTTCCTGTTTCGCTGGGAGCAGCGCGCCGAGGGCCGATCCCCGAAGGGGAAGTAACAAAAATTTACAAATCGACACAAAAATCTATCTGAGGCAAAGAAAAGTTAGAAATGTAAAGAAATTATAACGACATCCTGGTTTGCGATCGATCCCTGTAATAATACAAAAGTCGGTTCAATTGGGGTCAGCAAATTTAAAGACCCTAATCATAAACCGCTTGTAATTCGTTCAATTGGGGTCAGCCTTCATAAAGACCCTAAATATATAAAATAAATTTCAGCCCAGCGCCAGCCTTCACTGATAGAAGAGCTGGCGTTCGGCATTTTGCTAGAAGCGGGAGATTTGTAGATGTGTCACAGTCGAATTAGAAAAAGATGTTGGGAGATTTTACTATGAGCCGGTCATTTTTCAAAGGGCGGTGGACGTTATTTTTAGCAGCAGGCGCGGGAATTGTATTTTACAGCAGTGCTGCGGCGGCTGCCGAAAAGGTAGTGCTCAAATACAGTGCGCTCCGACTGACTTTACCAGTCAGCGAATTAGAAATTTTTGCAGAAACTGGGAAAATGTCGCCCGGGTTAGAAATGCTACTGGGAAAAGCAAAGAAAGACCCGGCAGCGGTTCGCAGCAGTCTGACGAGACCGGTCAAAGTCAGTCAAAGCTTTTTGGATCGGACGCTCAACAGTAAGGTTGGGGAAATAATTCTCGATGAAGTGGGTCAGGTAATTCGCACTCCTTCTGGGAATGCAAATCGAGAAGCTTTGCGCGAGGCCTTGGTGCTGTCTGCAACTAATGACAACGAGATTACGCTGCTGGAAGCGATGAAGAATTATCCGACTCCAGAAGTTTACGTTGAGGGCGATCGTTTAGTTGAAGCTTACGGCCAACTTGTAGCTTTGTCAGAACAATTGGGTGGCGTTTCAGAACGGCTGCAAGACATTTTGAACAAGATTCGCCTGCCTAGATTGTAGCGGATTTTGTCAAGGAGAGTTGACTTATGCGATCGCACTTGGGTTGCTGAACCTGCATCAATTACAGGGGAGTCACATTTTATTTGTGCAAAATTTGCCTAATTTTGACACCCGTTTAAAAAAAGAATGCAACCGTAGACAAGCTCCAAACCTGACCGTAATCAGTCATTCCCAAATCTCAAATCTCAAATCCTATAACTTGGCTGTAAAATCTATCTCGGGATAGATGTTACATAGGTGACAAAAACTTTATAAGGAGTACCCGTATTATTACTGAGGAAAAGTATGTGCACCAAAAAATGCGGGCAAGAGCTTGTGTATCCCCCATAAACTAAAATACGATCGGGTGGACATTGCAGATTATCTATCTTAATATAGAGAAACGCTTTCAGAGTCAGGCGCTTGGGGAAAAACGGCTGGTCATTAGTAAGCTCGTGCTATAACAAATGCCATTACGCAACGCATTCCCCAAAACTCTTGACTAAAAAAAGTTGAAAAAAAAAACTGAGAGACTGGATTAATTAACAGCACCTCAAATCCCAATAAAATCTTACTTTTCAGGGGTCTACACTTTCACTCGCTCGACTCTATGTACGGGGTAACACTGGCAATATGAACAACAATCCTATTCGTTCAAAAGACCGTTTTTTGGTTTTCGGTGCTCCGGCGATCGAAGATGCTGAAATTCAAGAAGTGGTGTCAACCATGAAAACAGGTTGGTTGGGTACAGGCCCTAAAGTCATGAGTTTTGAAAATGACTTCAAAGCTTACAAAGGTTCCCAGTACGCGATAGCTGTCAATTCCTGTACAGCGGCACTGCACTTGAGCATCCTCGCTGCTTCGTTAAAACCGGGGGATGAAGTCATTACTACTCCGATGACTTTTTGTGCCACAGTTAATGCGATTATTCACGCAGGCGCAACACCGGTATTGGCGGATGTAGATCCGGTGACCATGAATATTGACCCCGCTCAAGTCGAAGCTAAAATAACTCCAAAAACAAAAGCAATTTTGCCGGTTCATTTTGCCGGTCGTCCCTGTGACATGGATGCGCTTTGCGAGATTGCTCGCCGTCACAACTTGAAGTTAATTGAAGACTGCGCTCACGCGATCGAAACAGAATACAAGGGACGGAAAGCAGGCACATTTGGCGACTTCGGATGCTTCAGCTTTTATGTTACCAAAAATATCACCACGGGCGAAGGAGGAATGATTGTCGTCGACACTCAAGAATACGCCAACAGGCTCAAAATTTTAGCGCTGCACGGTATGGACAAAGATGCTTGGAAGCGCTTCGGAGACTCGGGTTACAAGCACTACCAAGTGGTGGAAGTCGGTTTTAAATACAATATGATGGATCTGCAAGCTGCGATCGGCCTTCATCAAATGAAACGAGTGGCTCCTTATTGGAAGCGGCGGGAGCAGATTTGGCAGCGCTACAACGAAGCATTTGCGGATCTACCGATTACTTTGCCCGCGAACCCCGAACCGGATACAATTCATGCTTATCACCTGTACACCATTCTGGTAGATGAAGACAAAGCAGGAATCAGCCGCGACGAGTTTCTCAACGCTATCAATGCTGAAAATATCGGTGTCGGCGTACATTACATGAGTATGCCGGAACATCCTATCTATCAACAAATGTTTGGATGGCAGCCGGAAGACTATCCGAATGCTAGCTACATCGGACGGCATACAATTAGCTTGCCGATTTCGGCAAAATTAACAGATGCAGATGTGGAAGATGTAATTGCTGGTGTTAAAAAATGTTTGGCGATCGGCAAAACTAAAAATCCAGTTTTAGCAGGAGCAACACCAAGCTAAGGTTTTTAAGCAAGCCGCGATTAAAACAGCTCCTAACTGCTTCCTTTAGCGAAGCAGTTAGGGGTTGTTTCTCATAAATCTCAAATAGCCTGTGCAAGGTAATGATGTTAAGCTTTGTGGGGAAACTTCCCAGGCATTTGGGAGATGAAACCAGTCAATAAACCGCTCTCTAAGGAAGTTATGGCAATCGCGCCCGACGATTAGGACGTTCTTATATCATGTCCGATCGATTGACCATAATATCCCGGCCGGGCGGGTTTTTGAGATTGTCAATTATTGGCAGATATTGGCAGGTTTACCCGCCCCTACCTGATTTCGGGCGAAGCGAAGCGGAGGTAATCGACCGGACATGATATTAATTGCACTCATAAAAATTTGGATAAATAGACTTTCGGAACTAAGTCCTACCCAAAGGTTTCAAGGATATAAAGCTGATGTAAGAGAATTATTAATAGATACTTCATACAAAAAAAAGAGAATTCGAGATATTACTCCGGCTCAAAAAACCAAAAATTACTCAACGGCTAAAAAAAGAATCTTTTGTAGAGCATTTAATTAGATTGGTAAAAATATTTCTAGTGGCCGCAGAAAGATTTCGTTTAAAAACAGATAATTACGAGCCAGTAATTCTGGTAGCCTGTGGATTAATACGATGGCGGATAGGTGCAATAGGTATGTCTCCATAAAAGTTGCTACAAAATGAAAAAAAAAGTAAAAATAATGTCATAAATATTGGTAGTTGTTATTAATGTAGTCTTCAAACCCTTATTTAAGCGTTGGTTTCTTGTCCGAAGCCCTCGTCGATCGGGCTTCGGACAAGAAACCAAGCGGGGAGAAGGTTTGGCAGTTATGGGAGATATTTATTGTAGTATTCAGCAGCCAGCCGTTTTTCAAACAACCACTGTTTGCTTTCAGGGGAATCATCCAGCCAGCGATCGATCAATTCCGCCCATTTGACAGGCAGACGCAACTCATGCCAGGTTGAGTGAGAAGCGACAGAAAGATTGTGGTAAAGCGCTGAATCCGAAATAACTTTTTCGATACATTCTGCTAAAGCCTGAGAGTTCCCCGCCTCAAAAATCATCGAATTAATACCGTGCTTTAAGTGGGTTTTAAACATCGGGTGATCCGAAGCTACTATCGGTGTTCTAGTGCGTAAAGCGTGCTGAATTGTCAGGGGAAAACCTTCGGGATATTCGTGCCGGCTAGTAACTAACACGAGATCGGCTTCTCTCATTAAAGGTTCTAAAGTCTGAGTTGGCACTATTCCCAGAAATTCTACAGAATCTTTAATTTGCAACTGTTCGACTTGCTGGAAAAAAAACTCTTCTTCGCCTTTACCTGCCATTTTTAAGTGAACTGATATATTCCGCTCTCTTAACTTTGCTACGGCTTCTAAGATATCGCCAACTCCCTTGCTTTGTACTAACAAGCCTGCATAAAATAGTTTCAAAGTTTTGATGCCAGCAGAAATTTCTTTCGGCGAAAGAGAACCTGGATTGCTGTCTATCATGAAGTCCCAAGGAATTATTTTATCGGGTTTTACTCCAATTTCGTTGAACAATAAAGATGAAGTTATACCGTAAGTTCCCACCCATTCTATTTGCTTGTTATTAAACAACTTAGCTAGGAAATAGTTGCGGATTTTCTGGCGCCAAGTATTTGTGGCAATAGATTCTGCAAATACGGCGATGGTTCTAATTTTATTTTTAATTGCCCACTTAAAAACGTCGGGAAGAATCGTCCGCATGATTAAGTGAGTCGGATTTTGCTTGGCAATTAACTCGATCAATTTTTGGGAATTAATTGGGTAACTAAATCCGCAAGCGATCGTCCGCACGCCGTTGTCTAGAACCTTCTCGTTAAATTCTTGTGACGTGCAGCAAATAACCGTTACTGATTCGGCCCGTTTTGCCATCTCGGTAACGGCATCAACAGAATATTTTTGAGCGTAGTATGTTTCGCTTCCACCTTTCGCTAAACACTCAAAGACTTCTCCGTAATCGCCGGCATACTGAACTATGACTAAGCGAATTTTCCTCAACTCGGGTTGTAAAGTATTCATAGGATTTGCGGTGCCAAAGATGTGTAATCAGGTTTATGTGGATGGTTTGATGTACTGCCACTCTCGAACTGTTAATTTTATTTGGCTTCAGTCTTATTATAAAGAGTTTCGGCAACAGCCAGGTCAATAGATAGCGGCCGCAGTCGCTTTGTATGGAAGGTGTCAGGCTAATTTTCTCTTGATTTTTTTGATAGTGTGTTGTAAGTAGAATGCGGGAATTAATCCCGACTAAGTAAGGAGAAATACTGTCCCCTGCAATTTGAGACCCGAAGTTGCGATCGACACTTATTGTCGGCACTCACATAGCATATTGGAGGGGATGCCAGCAGAATTGGGCTGTAAAATTCACAAACCGTGACAATATTTGGTTTTAGGGCATTCAGTAAGCCAAAGTTTCTAATGTTTCCCGCAGATATGACCGAACCTGCTGATCGATGGTGGCATTTTGCTGCTGACGCTCAAAATTGAGTTCTAGCTGCCAGCGTTGAAATCCTGAACTTGCGCCGATCGCGGATTTGAGACTGCCCCAGATTTCAGAATCTTCGCACAGCTCGATCGGCTCTGTGGCTTGAGGTTCTTGTGCGAGCGGTAGATAATTCGCCATATTTTTATACCTCTGTTTTAATCCCCTGTAAGGATTGAAAGCTTACCTTGACACTCTCTATTATAGATTCTTCTCTCCAGATAGCCAATATAAAATATCCACAACCTGCGATTAAAATTTAAATATTAAGACTATTAATAATCTCAATCTTAGGAGGGGCACTACCTATTTTTTTCACAGCATACATCGGTACAAATTAAAGTAGCTTAAACTACAATTGTGCCCATTTTAATTTTTTATTTCACTTTTTTTCGCTCGACTGTTCGGGTAGAGATGTAACGCCGTTGGTGTCAGCAGGTTTTGGGTTGACAATACTGTCGGCTGACGAATTCCCTATGCCGGATGCTGGCCCAATTGACTCTGCGGGTGCAGCCACAGCGGCAGTTGTCTCGGCTGCCAAAGCCGGCAAAAGTCGATCGACTTGCCAAGGCGCGATCGTAAAATCCTGCCGAATTTTTTCTAAAACATGAGGCTTTGTCGCTGCAAATTCTGATTCCGGCGTCAGCAAAACCGCCATGACACTAGCAGACACCTGCAAAAACAAATTGCTAGCTAAAAAAGCAGAAGCTGCCAACAACAATCCGGCCCACCGCCAGGAAGGAGGAAAGGGAGCCACCGAAGCCGCGAGGGGAGCGAATCGGTAGAGTTGCCACAAAATTACTGCCAGCTTCACAGCCACAAAAAGAGCGATTCCTTGATTTAACTTAGTTTTAAACCGAGTCAGAATCCGCTGTTGCAAAGAAGTTAAATTCTGCGGTTTCACCGCCACAACTAAAATACTAAAAATGTAAAAAGGGCGGAACCACTGCATCCACAGCACAGGAACAATACCTGCTACAGCCACTAAAAACATTTCTAACCAGACAGGGAGCAGGGGAGAACCCACTGCGAGTCCCAGCAAGCACAGTCCCAGGAAAATCGGCAGTGTAGCCACCCCAGAAAGGTGAATCCACAAAAAAGGCTCTGACAAAAAAGAACGCACTTTAAATAGTTATGAGTTATGAGTTTTGAATTTTGAGTTTTGACAGCCAGAGAGCCACTCTTGACCCAGAAACCCGCTGCGAATAGTACATATCTAGCGATCCCAGCCAACCTGTTGGGAAGAAACTCGGTTGCTTTGCGTAAGTCTTATTTTAGTTTTGAATTTTGAATTTTCAGCAACAGCCAAGACGATTAGGACGTTGTTAATTGCTGAAATCTTTGCTTTTATTGCTTCTTCCTTCTCTCCTAGATAACTAAAAGCTTCTTCCTTCTCTTTTAGATAACTAAAACCTTCTGGCTTCTGCTATAAGTTAAAAACAAAAGTTGCCAGTAATGAGTTTGGGAGTATTGAGTGAAGAGAATACAGCAATCCTAAATGATTATACTCGTTACCAGGCAGAGCCTGGTAACGCATATCCGGAGGCTCTGCCTCCATAGTCTGGGCCGAGGCAGAGC
>NZ_JANMZH010000456.1:0-1096 GCF_031383065.1 Microcoleus sp. OTE_8_concoct_300
TTTAATCGGCATTCCCTATCGGATTGTTCCCGGTCGTTCGCTGAAAGCCGGTAAAGTTGAAGTTGTGGAAAGAGCGACTCACAAATCGCATGAAATTCTCATTGATGAAGTCAATTCTACTTTGAAACAGTGGATTGAGGCGGCCATCAAATAAGCCTTTATAATTGGTAAGGTGCGGTGTGCATGGAACCCTACATTAGCGCGGAACGTATAGCGTAAGGTCCGCACTGCGCACCCTACATTAGCTTCCTTCTTCCTTCATCCCTCTTCCTTCTTCCTTCTGCTGTGAACTTTAAAGACAAAATGTGAAATTCCCTAAAACTTAAAACTCGATATGAATCTGAACCTGAATCAGTTTCTTCGATTCCCTCAATCCAGAATTGGGCGATACTTAGTTCAAGTAGCTGTAGTTAGTGTCGCTTACGCCGTGGGGGCGAGGCTAGCAATGTCAATTGAAGGTGTTAGTCCCTTTGCTGCCTCGGTGTGGCCGCCCGCAGGAATTGCACAAGCTGGACTGTTATTGTTTGGGAGTAAAGTCTGGCCTGCCATAGTTTTGGGTACATTTTTACTCAATTTAGTTAACCCAAGTGAACAGATATTCGCGGTTTGGCTGGGAGGAAACGTCGGGGCGATTCTGCAAGCTGTTTTTGCAGCAACTGCCCTGCGCTGGCTCGGGTTTCGTCCGTCTCTCGCTCGCTTGAAAGATGTAGTTAATTTAATATTGTTTGGCGGTCTAATTTCTACTCAAATTAGTTGCACGATTGGCGTTTTTTCCCTATATTTAGCTGGCAAAGTAGATGGGAGCCAATATTTGTCTGTTCGATGGGAATGGTGGTTGGGAGACACAATGGGAGTTTTAATTTTAACTCCCTTAATCCTAATATTGTTTCGCCCTCAAGTAACCGTGGAGAGTTTAAAAATACCAACAGAACACCAGAAAAAAGATTTACTTTGGCGGGGAGTCTGGTTAATATTATTAATTGCGGTAAGCTGCATTGTCTTTGAGTCGAAAAATGACGCTTCTATTTCTCGTTATCCCCTGGAATATTTGCCGTTTCCTTTGATAATTTGGGCGGCGCTCCAATTCGGTCAACTA